>JBIKWV010000718.1:0-3557 GCA_044356135.1 Elainellaceae cyanobacterium | reverse complement strand
GCACCGCACCTCCCCCCCGCCGGCGCGGCGCCCCGCGCCCCGCCGGCCCCCGCCCCCCCCCCCCCCCCCCCCCCCCCCCAAAACTGGGTTTGGAAATTTGCAAAGGTGGGATGCACCCAGTTTTGTAAGGGGTTGAGATGAAAAATTGATAATTCTGCTATTTGCTTGTTGGTTACTTTAAACTGCCACAATAAATACGCAATCCTGTACGGTGAATGTCCTGAAAATCAATGGTTTTTGCTAAGCGATCGCTGGAAGCGATGTCGGTGGTTTCACGGTGAATTGAACTTCAATCACATCCCCGCGTAGCGGTTCTCAGGCTGGTGCCGTAAAGGTTTTGATGGGGTTTGTCTGAGCGCGAAGTCCTATATTTCTCGACGGACTGCTAGGCTGGAGGTACCGATTACGAAATTGCTGTGCCTGCCGTATTTGCTGACGAGAAATTACTCTTTACTCCGGCCACGCCCAATGGGGATGCGGTGCCGATTATCTTCGCTTTCCCGAATGAGTACAGTGTTGGAATTACCAGCCTGGGGTATCAGGTCGTTTGGGCCGGGTTAGTGTCTCGTCCTGATGCGCAGGTCAGCCGTCTGTTTACTGACACCCATGAATCGCTGCCATCCAGGCCAGAATTGCTGGGCTTCTCTCTGTCCTGGGAACTGGATTATGCGAACATTCTCAGCCTGTTGAATCAATTGGGCATTCCTCTGAGAGCAAGCGATCGCACCCATCAGCATCCTCTGGTCTTTGGTGGTGGGCCTGTTTTAACCGCAAACCCGGAACCGTTCGCTGACTTCTTTGATGTCATCCTGCTGGGTGACGGAGAAAACCTGCTGGATGAGTTTGTTTTGGCTTACCAGACAGTACGGCATGAAAACCGTTGGCAACAGCTGCGTCAGTTAGCGAAGGTTCCTGGTATCTATGTGCCGTCACTGTATGAGGTGACCTATACCGATCCGGAGGGGGCGATCGCCTCCGTCACTCCCCGCTATCTCGATACTCCCGCTCAAGTCGAGAAACAGACCTACCGGGGCAACGTCCTTTCGGCTTCCACTGTCGTCACCGAACGCGCTGCCTGGGAGAACATTTACATGGTGGAGGTGGTGCGCAGTTGTCCAGAGATGTGCCGATTCTGTCTGGCCAGCTACCTGACCCTGCCGTTCCGCACCGCCAGCCTGGAGGGATCGCTGATTCCGGCAATTGAACGCGGTCTTCAGGTTACCCAACGTCTGGGGTTATTAGGCGCGTCGGTCACCCAGCACCCGGAGTTTGAAACCCTGCTGGACTATCTGGACCAGCCCCAGTTTGATGACGTGCGCCTCAGTATTGCCTCCGTTCGCACCAACACTGTCACTGAGAAATTGGCGCGATCGCTGGTTCGTCACGACACCCGCTCGATCACGATTGCTGTCGAAAGTGGGAGCGATCGCCTCCGCAGAATGATCAACAAAAAACTGGAGAACGATGAGATTGTTCAGGCGGCGATCAATGCTAAAGCCGGAGGACTTAGTTCTCTGAAGCTGTACGGCATGGCAGGCGTTCCCGGTGAACTGCCCGAAGACCTGGAGGCCACCGTTTCCATGCTGCGCGGTCTGAAAAAAGCCGCCCCCGGTCTACGGCTCACCTTTGGGTGCAGCACCTTCGTCCCCAAAGCTCATACCCCCTTCCAGTGGTATGGGGTGGATCCAGATGCCGAAAAAAATCTGAAGCTTTTGCAGAAACAGTTACGCCCTCAGGGAATTGAGTTTCGCCCCGAAAGCTATAGCTGGTCCGTGATCCAGGCGTTGATTTCACGAGGCGATCGCCGTCTCTCCCACCTTTTAGAGCGAGTACGCCACTACGGAGACTCATTGGGTAGCTTCCGCCGCGCCTTTAAGGAACTGCGGGGCAAGCTGCCTGACCTGGATTACTACGTTTTCAGCGAATGGTCCACCGACCAGCCGCTCCCCTGGGATCACCTGAAAGGTCCACTGCCCAAAGCGACGTTAATCAAGCATCGGGACAGTGCGATAAATGAGGCGGAACCATTGCTGGTTTAGAGCGGTTGCTTTGCAGTTTCCCAAAGGGGTAATCCTTAGGAACTTCAGTAACCCAAAACGGTCTGATTTTGTAGGTGATAGGATGCGTTAGCGACAGTAGAGCGCATCGTCTTCATCTCATCACTTTCACCTGAAAATCGAAACAACTATGTCTGAGGAGTATTACACAGAGCGACCATCCCTTGGGGAAACTGTGAAGCAAACGTCCCATTTCTCAAAGCGACGAATTTTTCACTGGGCATTTCTCGCACTACTGGTCGGATTGATTCCCCCTGTTCTGGCACAGGATTCTAACTTTGGGGCTGCTACCCTTTCCGCTGGTTTTCAGCCCGCTCAAGGGGTGATGCAGGGACGTACAGGTGGATCGTTCTCCCTATCTTCGATTGCAAACCGCGATCGCGCCGGAAATCTTTGCGTTGGCTTTGGTGACTCTACCCCTGACCACATTCTGAATCTGCGGAGTGGCTTTGCTCGCCTCAGCCTTCAGATAGACAGTCGAGGCAATGACACAACGCTGATCGTCCAGGGGCCAAACGGATTTCTCCGCTGCGGCGATGACACAGGCGGCAGTAAGGATGCCAGTGTTGAGGGCACCAGTTTGCCAGCGGGAAGCTATCGCGTTTGGGTGGGGGCCTTCGATGCCGGGAAGCAATTTGACTACACCCTGACGGTGCGAGAAGGCTCTTAAGGGACTTCCCGGCAAATAATCATCCCATTTTTGAGTGAGAGGGCGGCGAAGCCGCCCTCTCACTCAAAAATGGGGCGGGTTTATTTTTGGAAGTCTCTAACTGGAGCAGGAGATGCACCGCATTCTCCTGTCTTCATCACCCCCTGTTGGGGGAAAAGCCTGCGGGAGTAGAGGAAACCCGTTAGGGTAGAAATGTGCCCTGTATTTTCGACAGCCGATGCCCCTTGCTCCGTGGCGATCGCCCCTCTCCCGCGCCCTGCACCGCAATCGATCGCTGGTCTACAGTCGCTATGTCCAGCTTGCCACCGTCCAACTCGATGGCAGACCTGCGAATCGGACGGTGGTATTTCGTGGTTTTCTGGACGAC
Source organism: Elainellaceae cyanobacterium (assembly GCA_044356135.1). Lineage (GTDB taxonomy): Bacteria > Cyanobacteriota > Cyanobacteriia > Elainellales > Elainellaceae > CAZVXA01. The sequence goes on along the minus strand of JBIKWV010000718.1, from coordinate 463 downwards.
AGCAATCAGCTCAAGTTTATTACCGATAGCCGCAGTGAGAAGGTGCCCCAGATTCAGGCAAATCCCTGGGGCGAAGTGTGCTGGTATTTCCCCAAAACGCGAGAACAGTTTCGTCTGCTGGGGCCCTTGACGTTAGTCACTGATGCCGTGGCGGAGGAGAGTCTGGCAAAGGCTCGTCATCGGCAGTGGACAGAACTATCAGATGCCGCTCGTCTCCAGTTTGCGTGGCCGCCTTCTAAGCAGGAGCGGTTAATGCAAAGCGATACTCCGGAGGAGACGCTAAACAATCTGTTTTCACCCCCACCCCCCGACCCTATCATCCCCCTGCCCAACTTTTTGCTGCTGCTGCTGGCTCCCACCCAGGTTGACCATCTGGAACTGAGGGGCGATCCGCAGAATCGACGGCTGTATCTTCAGTCCGAAAGTGAATGGCAGGTGCAGGAGGTGAACCCTTGAGCAAATC
>JBIKWV010000431.1:0-4863 GCA_044356135.1 Elainellaceae cyanobacterium | reverse complement strand
GAGGTGCCCCCACCCTCGTATCTTGTCTGAGTGAGAACCGCTATATATTTTCAAATGATTTACGGTTCTAGTCGTCCACCAAAGAAATGTTGTCTGGTTGAAGTGGTGTGCGAAACGCGCCACTCCAACCAGGCAAACAGGCAAAGTTCGCCTGGCAATCGACTGAGTAAGTGGGCGTGGACAAAGTTGAAACCCCAAAAACCATTCCACCCTCATAGCGGGCGGAACAGCTTTTTGGGTTTCAAGCTAAATCGCGTCTGCCTACTTAGTGCCTATCCAAAAACCGAAAACCCAAATTCTGGCAGGCACGACGCTGTCGCGTCGTGCCTGCCAGAATTTGGGTTTTCGGATAGGCTCTTAGTCCTTTGTGGCTGTTTACTGATGATTGTTGGTGTAGCGACTGAAGCCCGCTACACCAACAATCATCAGTTTATTTCTGCCGTGTAGTACTAGAAGCGTAAGTCAGAATCGTTGCTCTTTTCAGTTACTTATTGAAATGACACAGGATGCTGTGCTGATCACTGATGAGGACGGTTGGTGTTTACAGGCAAATCAGGCAGCTTGTAATTTGTTGCAGCGATCGCAGGCAGAAATGTTGGGGCAATCGCTCCAAACATTGGTTCGACCTGAGTTTTCTATGGCTCAAGTACAGGACGGTTTACAGTCCCAGAATCAGTTCGAAGGCGTAGGCTGGATTGACTATTCTGACGGCACTGGGCAGAAAATTCACTGTGCCGTTATGATTCACCAGCCGCAGCAGATTGTCTGGTCACTGCGTCTGCCTGCACCACTGACCGCATGGGCTGCACCCAAACAGATCCAATCACAGTTTGAAACGCTGCTGCATTCCCTGGATAGCATTATTTTGGAATTTGACCTGAGGACCGAATGCTTTACTTATATTAGCCCTCAAGTAGAAAGAATTCTGGGATATCCCAGACATCGGTGGTTAACGGAGCCTCGATTCTGGCTGAATCATCTGCACGCGGATGATCGAGAACATGCATGGAATTATTGTCTTCAATGCACGCAGAAACTGCAAAACCATCAATTGGAATACCGCATGCTGACCGCCGATGGGCGGATTGTCTGGATGCAGGAGATTGTCACTGTTGTGGTTGAGGATAACCAGGCTGTTCAGCTCCGTGGTTTGATGCTCGACATCAGCGATCGCAAACAGGTCGAACAGCAACTCCAGCAGAGTGAGGCAACGAAACAAGCGTTGATTGACGCAGTGCCCGATTTGTTGCTCTGGATAAGGCGCGATGGCACCTATGTCAAGGTGATCAATCGCAGCACCTTGAGGGTTTTAAACGCCGACAAAATTGCTGAGGGAGCCACAATCTACGATGTTTTACCGCCCGATGTTGCTCAAGAGCGGATGTTCTATGTTGAGCAGGCACTGCTGACCCACCAATCGCAACGGTATGAATATCGGCTGTCGATCGATGATGTCGTTTGCTATGAAGAGGCGCAAATTGTCCCGGTTGCTCAAGACCAGGTTCTGATTATGGTACGAGACATTACCGATCGGAAAGAAATGGAACTGGCAGTTCGCACCTCTGAGGCCAAGCTCAATAGTATTTTGAATAGCACAATCGCCTCTATCCGCAGCTTTCGCCTGTTACCAAATCACAACTGGGAATATGAATATTTCTCGGCGGGCTGCCTGGAACTCTTAGGCTATTCTGCTGAGGAGATGGCCACCAGCAAGGAGAGCTGGCGATCGCGGGTGCACCCGGAGGACTGGGAAAACATTCTGGTGCCCCTCCTGGAGGAATTTAGAGCAGAGCGCCCCTGTAAGGTGGAATACCGGGTCTACCACCGGGATGGAAGGTTACGCTGGATTGCCGATGCTTATACCTCACAATGGATTGCTGAGGGAGATTATTGGCTTGTGACAGCAGTTGCCACCGATATCACCGATCGCAAGCAAACAGAAGTTGCCCTGGAACAAAGCCAACAGCGTTATGCGTCCCTCGCAGCGGCTGCCCCGGTCGGCATTTTTCGTACCAATCGTAGTGGAGACTGTCTCTACGTCAGTTTTCCCTGGTGTGAAATGGCCGGATTCACGCCAGAACAGGCTGCCGGACAAGGTTGGATGCGGGCTATCCACCCGGAGGATCGGGAGATGGTTGTCACCGCCTGGGAAAGATCGGTTAAGGAGAACATTCCTTTCCAGGTAGAGTACCGATTTCAGCACTGTAATGGCCACATTACCTGGGTTTACGGGCAGGCGGTCGCAGAGCGGGACGGGAAGGGCCGGATTAAGGGCTATGTGGGTACAGTGACGGATATTACGGCCCTCAAACGGGCAGAAGAGGCGCTGTGCCAGAGAGTTGAGCGCGATCGCCTGACTGCCCAGATCACCCGGCAGATTCGTCAATCGCTTGATCTAAAGCAGGTGCTAACCACCACGGTGACGGAGATCCGACAATTTCTGGAGGCTGACCGGGTGGTCATTTGCCGCCTTCTGCCCGATTGGGACGGCACTGTTTTAGTCGAATCGGTTTTGTCGCCCTGGCCAGCAATGTTGGGTGTTGGCCTCAAACTACCCTGCCTGGAAGCGGCAATGGTGGAGCACTATCAACAGGGTTATATCAACAAAATCAACGATATTTCCAGCACTGAGCTGCCAGCAGGTCTGAGGCAGGTGATGGTCAAATTTCAGATTCAGGCCAGTCTCGTGGTTTCGATTCTATTTGAAGGAAAATTGTGGGGCGTGTTGTGCGTTCAACAATGTCGGTCTACCCGACACTGGCAGAGTTGGGAAGTCGATTTGCTGATGCAACTGTCGAATCAGGTGGCGATCGCCATTCATCAGGCTGAGCTGTATCAGCAGGTGCAGCGGATGAATACGGAACTGGAACGCAAAGTCCAGGAACGGACGGCAGATTTGCAGCGATCGCTTGACTTTGAGGCACTGCTAAGGCGAATCAGCGATAACGTGCGGGATAGCCTGGACGAGTCGCAGATTCTCCAAGCTGCGGTGCGGGAGTTGGCGATAGAGCTAAACTTGCCCTTTTGCAATACAGCGCTCTATCGCAACCTGGAAAACTCAACACACACTGCAAAATTAGAGCTGAAAGGCGAGTATTCAACCCTGCCAGAGGTTTCTGGCTTTCTGTTGCCAATCGATCAGTTCTCCCCGGTCTATGACCAGTTGCTCCTGGGAACCAGCATTCAAGTTTGCGTCCAGATGGGAAATCAGCAAATTTCCTGGGTAACGGTGCTGGTTTGTCCCATCATTGATTTGCAGGGTGTGATTGGCGATATCCTTTTAATGCGCGACAAAGAAGATGCTTTCAGTCAGCAGGAAGTACGCCTGGTGCAACAGGTGGCAAATCAGTGTGCGATCGCCCTGCGACAGTCGCAGCTCTACCAGGCAGCCCAGCAGCAAGTTGAAGAACTGGGGCGATTGAACCACCTGAAGGATGATTTCCTGAGCACCGTTTCGCATGAACTCCGTACTCCCATGTCAAACATTAAAATGTCGGCAGAAATGCTGGAAATGGTGCTGGAGGAGCGAGGAATATTTGAGGAAGACAGCCGTGCTGTTCAGTACTTTCAGGTGCTGAGTGGCGAGTGTCAGCGGGAAACCAATTTGATCAACGACCTGCTCGATCTTTCACGTCTGGAGGCCGACGCGGATCCGCTGATGCCAATGCAAATTAACCTGCAAGATTGGATCCCGGCGATTGCAGAGCCGTTTGAGCAAAAAACTCGGAGTCAGAGACAGAATCTGCGTCTGGATCTCGCCCCCAATCTTCCACTGCTGGTCACGGATCTCAAATATCTGGAGCGGATTCTCTCGGAACTGCTGCAAAATGCCTGCAAATATACACCAGCGGACGAATCGATCGTCATTGCTGCTCAGCCAGACGCCTGTGGGGAGGCAGCGGATTTAGTACAAATCAGCGTTACCAATACAGGCGTTGAAATTTTGCCCGAAGAATGCGAGCGCATCTTTGACAAGTTCTACCGTATTCCCAACAGCGACCCCTGGAAACATGGCGGCACCGGATTGGGATTGGCACTGGTCAAGCGACTTTCTGAGCGCCTGCGAGGCACCGTTCAAGTGACCAGCCAGTCCAATCAAACCTGTTTTACCCTGAGGCTTCCTGTAAATGTCTGGCACCGTTGAGATTCCAGCAAGGAATCTACCTGCGTTGTGTGGGTGGTTCCCCCGCTGCACGGGGGAACCACCCACAAACGGGTCACTGCTTTTGCAGAAATCTCCTAAAGCAGTTGGCTGAGCCAGTAGGCGACACCTGCGCTACCCAGCGGTACGGTGAGATTATCAACACCATATTTTGAGAATGCTTCGAGAACGGCTGCGGCAATTGCAACAACCAGGGCGATCGCTGCTACTTGCCAGGTCGCACCATAAACCCCAAACAAAATCAGGGTGCTGATCACGCCGCTCACCAGCGCCATCGCACCGGAGCCTTCCCAACTTTTTGGAATATCGGCCAGCTTATAGCGATGTTGCCCCCAGCGCTGGCCTACCAGCGCTGCCAGCCCATCCCCCCAGGTCATCACCAAAATCCCCAATACCGTGAAATGGGGCAAGTCTGGCCAGAACCATGCTGCCAGCACCCCAATACTGACCGCATAGAAGAAAGTCCCAAAACTGTGGCGACCCACGCTATTGATTCCGGGCAGAATGGGAAACCGATAGGACAACAGCGCCACCAGACTAAATAAAACCGAGGCAGCAACGATCAGAGCGGTAGGAATTTGCAACCACCATGCCAGCAAAATGACATTGCCTGTGCCAATATGCACAACTTTTCGGACTTGCTCTGGCTGTAACAGCTTACGGCGGCTCAGCTCTTCCGATAGGAGGGTAATTCCCCCAAC
>JBIKWV010000432.1:0-4863 GCA_044356135.1 Elainellaceae cyanobacterium | reverse complement strand
CTTACTGGACTTTTGACTAAATTGCGCCGATTTTCTCCAAAACGCTGACGCAGTCAGCGTTTTGGAGAAAATCGGCGCTAGAATTGAACATGCCGCGAAACGCTCTCGCAGAGGGTGTTTCGCGGCATTACAGGAAAATAGTCAAAACTCCAGTTACTTAAAACTGGAGTTTTGACTAAATTGCGCCGATCTTTCCTGAAAAGCTGACGCAGTCAGCTTTTCAGGAAAAATCGGCACTAAAAATAAATATGCCGCTAAACGCTCTCTTAGAGAGCGTTTAGCGGCATTGTAGAAAAAATAGTCAAAACTCCAGTTAAAACCATTGCGAGACAAAATGCTGGAATATCTGGAAAATGGTCTCCAACTCGGCTGGCTAATCAATCCAAAGGGCAATCAGGTCGAGATTGATCGCCCACAACAGGATGTCGAGATTGTTTCGCTTCCTGCAACCCTGTCTGGGGAATTGGTTCTACCGGGATTCAATCTGTTGATTCAGTTTTGACGTAGCCCTCAACCAGAAGGTCATTGCCGACCGTTCGCCATTTCACCCGTTCTAACTTCAACGCCTGCGTCATCTCCGTAAAGCCCAGATCGCCTACCGGAGAAGGCGCAGCTTCACCCCCAATAATCTTTGGTGCGATGAAGGCCATAATTTTCTGGATAGAACCATCAGCGATCGCTCGTGCCGCCAGCGTTCCGCCGCACTCCCACAGCACTGAGAGGAAACCCCGTTGGTTCAGCTCTGCCATTGCTGCTGCTGGTGTCACTTCAGGTAACTCCAGCACCTCTACCCCCTTGTCCCGTAAGGCTTGCTGGAGTTCGGGTCGAGTTCCAGCCTGGGTAATGACCAATGTTGGGGCAACGGTCGTATCCCAGAGTTGAGCGGTGTCGGGGAGGTCGAGCGATCGCGTCAGCACCACCCGCTGCGGATTGTGGTCACCAGCCCCGTGGCTGGTCAGCAGGGGATTATCCCGCCGCACGGTATTGCCACCCACCACCACTGCATCGCAACCCACCCGCAGGTGATGAACCACCGTTCTGGCGGCAGGTTCCGTCACCCAGGCGCTATGACCCGTCGCCGTGGCGATTTTCCCGTCCAGGGTCATGGCGTACTTAAGAATCCCCAGAGGGCGCTGGTGCAGAATCCGGTAGACAAACGGCTCGTTCAGATCCTGGCAAGCCACTTCCTCAACACCGACGGTCACCTCAATTCCAACTTCCCGTAATCGAGCAACTCCCTTTCCTGCCACCAGGGGATTCGGATCCACCATCCCCACGACCACCCGCGATACACCCGCCTGGATCACCGCCTCTGAGCAAGGGGGCGTGCGACCGTAGTGGTTGCAGGGTTCTAAATTGACGTAGAGGGTGGCTCCCTGTGCAGCATCACCCGCCTGCCGCAGGGCAAACACTTCTGCATGGGGTTGGCCTGCTCCCGGATGAAGCCCTTCACCGACGATTGCGCCGTTTTTGACTACCACACAACCCACCAGGGGGTTTGGTGCGGTTTGCCCCAGCGCCCGCCTTGCCAGTTCCAGGCAGCGCTGCATCATTTGATGGTCAAAGGAATTCTGGTCAAAAGAAGACTGCTGCAATGCCCCGTCCCGAACTTATGACCTACAAATAGACCTGACTGAGAATCACCCGCAGGCGATCGTAGTCGTCCTTCAAAATCAGGCTCAGCATACGTCCGGCCTGAACCAGCCAGGAGCGATCGCCCTTCCTGAGCTGGTAAATTTCTCGAATTGCAGCGGCAGTCAGCGCATCGACGGGAGCCTGATTCAGATGGAGCAGTGTCCGCAGAAAGTCCAGTTTTTCACTGAAGACGACGACTTCTTCAGGCGTGCAATAGTAAACCGCCTGGTGGATCTGGGGCGGACGGGGAGGGAGATGCTGAAAGAAAGTGGTGTGATTTGCCGGAGAAAAGCCAACGATCGCCGCCCGAAATTCAGTCTTCAGCATGGCAAAAATCTGCGGCTGCTGCTCTCGCAATTCCTGGAGCGACATCCCCAGTGCCCGTGCCCGATGCACCGAGTCGATGGGGGTTGTCGTGGCGTGGTAAACCACCGCGTAAATGCAGTTCCCTGATTCTTCATCTAATGCCTTTACCCAGGAACCGAAGGGCGGCATCACCGCAAAGCTGAGATCCTCCGGTTCCAGACACTGCGCCAGAAATTCCGCCGTTGCCGTCTCGATCACCTCCGCAATGTGGTTTGCGGGGCGCTCCTGAACAGTAAATTGGGGCAGTGGAAGACGCATGGCGTATTACCTACTTCTTCTTCCGTCCAGCCGTCGCATCCACCGCTTCCAGCTCAGACATATTAAAGGTGATCAGCTTATCCCAGTTGCCGCCTTCAAACAACACGGCCACCTTGCCATCACTGATACGCTGTACCAGACCTTGAAACCCGTAGTAGGTATCGTTCACGTTGATGACTTTAACTGCGGAACCCGGAAGAATCATAGTGGTTTAATCATGCTAGACGGGTGTTCTAGTTAAGCTTACAGCTTTTTTAGAACATCGGGCGCTGTCGCCGGAAATTGTGGACGGACTCCACCAGACCAATAGCAATGAAATTGGTAAGCAGGGCAGATCCCCCATAGCTGAGCCAGGGTAGCGGAATCCCGGTGATCGGCGCAAGGCCAATGGTCATCCCAATATTGACCATCACCTGGAACACAATCATCGACAAAACACCGATCGCCAGCAGAGACCCAAAGTTGTCCTTGGCGTTTTGCGCAATGATCACCAGACGCAGACAGATCAGCCAGTACAGAATCAAAACGGCGATCGCCCCCGCAAACCCCATCTCCTCCCCGATAGCGGAAAAAATGAAGTCTGTGTGCTGCTCCGGAATAAAATTCAGCTGCGTCTGGGTGCCCTGGTTTAGCCCCTTCCCCCAGAGGCCGCCTGCACCGATGGCGATGCGGGACTGGATCAGGTGGTAACCGCCGCCGAGGGGGTCTTTGTCGGGGTCAAGAAACAGGGTGACGCGATCGCGCTGGTAGGGCTTCAGCACGTTCCATAGGATATCCCCCAGTTTGCCACCCAGCAGGCTGACGGTAGCTGCGGTAAAAGCACCATGCCAGCGCCAGGGAATTGAACGCCATGCGGCAAAGACGCTCAGAGCAGTCCAGACAAACCAGGCGGGAAGATAGACATTAAAGAGAATGGCCGACACCAGCGGTGACAGCAATAACATCAGCCAGCCGAGTCGGGCGTTGGCCCAGTACAGCATGCCCAGGGTGATCGCCCCAAACACCAGAGCAGTTCCCAAATCGGGCTGGGCCAGGATGAGAAACCAGGGAAGGGCAACGATAATGAGCGATCGCAGCATGGCTGGAATCGTGTTGGCAGTCCGTTCGTGCAGTGTTGCCGCCAGCGTAATTATGGCTCCCAACTTGGCGAATTCAGCGGGCTGGATACTGAGGCTACCGATCATCACCCAACTCTGAGCACCGTTGACGGTGGTTCCAACAAACAGCACTGCCACCAGAATCAGGTTCATAATGCCGTAGATCACCCAGTGCCATCGCAGCAGGCTGTCATATCGCCAGCGGGCGATCCCCAGACATAGCACCAGGCCCATGCCGCCAATAATCCAGTGACGGCTCCAGTCCATTAACCCCCGGTTCAATTCGGTGCTGCGGATTGCCAGTCCCCCGATTGCTGTCAGGCCGATGACCGTCAGGATCAAAAGCCAGTCTACTTCGGCCCAGGGGCGCAGAAGTGTTTTCCAATTGAACTGACTGAGAGATTTCTGGAACATTAAACCAGGAGAGGGAATCGGGAATGGGGAACCGCAGACGATCACTCAGGCCAGAGCTGCAACGGAGACACGTGCCGCCACCTGCTGGGCGATCGCTTTTAGCGCTTTCGCAGAGGCTGATTCCGGTGCTTCGACGACAATGGGAACGCCGCGATCGCCCCCCTGCCGCAGTGGAATTTCTAGGGGGACACAGCCCAGCAGCGGTAGCCCTAATTCATTGGATGTCTTCTCGCCGCCGCCAGAGCCAAAGATGTCATACTGCTTCTCCGGCAGATCGGGCGGGACAAAGTAGCTCATGTTCTCCACAATCCCCAGCACGGGCACCTGGAGCTGCTGGAACATGCGTAGACCGCGACGAGCATCGGCCAGAGCTACGGTCTGAGGTGTCGTAACAATCACTGCTCCCGCCATTGGAACGGCCTGGGCCAGGGTAAGCTGAGCGTCTCCTGTTCCCGGTGGCATATCCACAATCAGGTAATCCAGATCGCCCCACTGCACTTGATACAGAAACTGGCGAATAATGCCATTCAGCATCGGCCCCCGCCAGATCACGGGCTGGTCTTTATCAATCAAAAAGCCCATTGAGACCAGCTTGACCCCGTAGTTAAAGGCTGGCTCCAGCACTTCGCCCTGAGCACCCTGTTGTACTTTCACCTGGGCGGTATCCAGCCCCATCATCAGGGGGGCGTTGGGACCGTAGATATCGGCATCGATCAGCCCGACCTTGGCTCCCGCCAGTGCCAGCGACACAGCAATATTCACTGCAACGGTGCTCTTGCCCACCCCGCCCTTGCCACTGGAGACGGCAATAATATTCTTTACCCCTGAGATTCCCTGGCGATCGGGCAGAGACTTCTGTTGTGGTGTTTCTGCGGTCACTTCCACCGCAACAGACTCGACGCCCGGTAAGGTCTTCACCGCCCGCTCACAGTCTTCAACAATAAATTCTCGCAGGGGGCAAGCAGGCGTGGTCAGCACCAGGGTAAAGCTCACGTTTCCATCCGCAATCTGGACGTTACGGATCATGTTTAACTCCACAAGGCTCTTGCGGAGTTCGGGGTCCTGCACAGGACGCAGCACTTCAAGAACGGAA
>JBIKWV010000430.1:0-4871 GCA_044356135.1 Elainellaceae cyanobacterium | reverse complement strand
AGTAACCATCTCTGTGTGGATGTCGAAGAAGCTGGGGAAGATACACTCTATCAGGGTTTCCGAGAATGGAATGCCGCTGTACTGGTTCCAGCGTCGCAGGAGGCTACTGAAGACGCTCTCGCGGGTCGGCAAGGCGCTGTCAAACTGTCCCTGACGGAAACTGGTCGGTGTGCAGAAGGTCAGATCAATCCGTCGCTCTTCGTCTGATGCCTGCTGGTAGATCTGTTCGTAAGTTGCAAAATTCGCCCAGGGCTGAGTCGATTGTGGTGTACCTAAGACACTCGTGACGTACAAATCTGCTGCCCCCAGATGCCACGGCTGAGATGGATTGAGGTTTAACCACAGGGGAGTCAGATGGGCGAACAGCGCCTCATCCAGCAGCGCCACACGCCACCAGCAGGTTGCCCCTGCCGGAATGGGTTGCTTGTGCTCCCACTGCAACAGGTTTCCTCGCTGCCGATTGGCGATCTGTAGGGGACTCAGGGCAAAGGCTTTGTCGGCTTTTTGCTCGTGGAGGCGATCGCCCAACGGCTGATCTACCGAACTCACCAGCGTCAGAAATAGCGCGTGCAGATGTTTTCCGGTGAGGTATCCGGGGGAAATGGGCGATCGGGGTTGGAGGTTGAGGATTAAACTATGAGGCATGGGTCTCTGCGTGATGAGATAAGGAGCGGGGGGGGGCAACGATGATTGATGATCCAAGACAGGTCGAAGCATTGATGGCGAAGCTGAAGGCAAGTCTGCCGCTTCAAGTCGAACCCAGCCCAGAGTTGGTGAAGCTGAGTCGGCAGAATGGGTGGGCGATCGCTCCAAAACAGCGCCTCACCATTGGAGATGTCCGTTACATGAGTGATGTGGGAGGGATCTCCTGTGAAATTCAGTCAATTGTTGGTGAGAACGAAGCACTGCTGGTCTCATTAACTCATCTGAAATTTGATTCGACCCATCCTCTGGCAGCAGAGGTAGAAGCTTACCAGCAGCGGAGGGTTCGAGGGATTGCGCTGCAAAACAACAGAGGATTCGCAGAGCAGTTGATGAGTCGGGAGCGATCGGTCAGGCGGAAGCGGGGGAAGGGGTTTGGGAAGTAGGTTAGTTGTCATCCAGATGGCTTTAAAGATAGAGGCGCAATCGGTTTAATTTTGATCTTCAGTTTCTGCTTCATGCGAATCGTTCTCTATTGAATCAAGATAGAGTTGAATTGATTTGACATAGAGGGGGTACTGGCTCAGAGCGTTTTGGAATAAGTTGTAAACTTTTGATGGTTCGAGACTGTCGTATTCATAAGCTAGAAGATCACGAAAGTTATCAGAGGGGGCAAGCTGTTCTGCAAGAGATAATGGAATGAAATGATACTCGCCTAAAAGAATAAAAGATTGATGGTTTTTCAATTGATCAAATAATTCATTAGGAGTCATCCCGATAGCACGTTTCAACAAGAACTTATTAATGATCAGCGCACTGTCAATCAAAAGCTCCAACATTCGTTCGATCGCAGCTTGTCTGAGGTCGTCCTGTAAATAGTCATCCAGCATCAACTGCTCAAATTTCTTCAGATCATCAATCTGCTCGACCATACGGCTTAATTGTTGGGCGATTGATTCAGGATCCAGCATACTCAACTCCCCACCGCTCCAATGCCTGAAGCACCTGTGCCCGTTGTTTTCTTCGAAATTCCTTCAGCTCAGCCTTTGTTTTGAGAGCGTGTTGCTGAAACTTTGCAAATTCGCCAGGTGTTTTTTCATAGATCAACTTTCCATCACGAGCAATAAAGTGGGAGAGGATTTCTGAGCATCGGCTCAAGTCTACGATGTCTAGCTTTTCATCGGGAACCTGAAGCAGATGGCTTAATGTAGGTATCAGATCGGAGCCTGGAAACCAGAAGGGTGGGCGATCGCTCACAGGAATCGGTTCTAATCGGACAGCAAAATCCCAATCACTGGTGGAGTCAGCCTCATTTCTGGCTCTTGATCCGAACAGCACCAGGAGGTTGAGATCAGGATGAGTTGAACTCAGGGTTTGAAATGTGTCTTTGAGCAGGTTAAGTGTGGTCATAAGGGTGCTTCCTAAAACTCGTTTCCTCTATCCTCCGCCAGATGGTTTACTCCATTCAGATAAATGACCTGCGTCATCGGGAGATCAGGTAGAGCAGGGGGACTGGGGATGAGTTGGGCCATGTGCCCCGTAATACCAGGTGGTGTTGACGTTGAGCTGCATTTCCATTGGCTGTACTTCACATATATTGTTGTAGCCACCTTCGTAGCCTCGAATGACAACAGGGGTGTCTGGGGCGAATTGAGATAGGGCTTCGATTAGTTCTTTCGCAGTCATAATTCGAGGGATAGGTGGCAGCGAACTGGCGCGTCTAGGCTAAATTCTATTTTGCATCAGGTTATCCAAAAATCCTCTTCATCCATCAATCGGATGCGGATACCGTTCATTGCAGCAGTCATAATGGCATGGATTCCAGTGAAGAATGTATAGTTCTTGGAAAAGTCAACTCCTTTAACAGTGATGGGAAAAGATTCAATTCCCTGCTTGCGTAGATAGAAAATAATGCCTTGATTAGCCGCTGTTGGCGTTATAACACCTGCCAGCCACTCCTTTTGGAGCGCAGAAAGCAACGGTGTGGGAGCAGTCACACCCTGATGGGTACGCTTCAACATGCAGTTTCTCAAAGCCAACAAACGATTGAGCTTTAGATTTTTGAACTCATTCTCTGAGCCGTAGTAGTTATATTGAAAACTCAGTTCATAGGTAACCTGAGCACGTTCCACAACTTCAATCATGCTATTCTGTTGGACAAACTCATAATTTCGGAGTAGATGAATTGGATCGAGTTCCGTCTCATTGGAGATGTCCAACAGTAAATTTTTGGGGTCGCGGATGTGAAGGTTTTCAAAAAGGCTAGATCGAAATTGAAAAATAGGAGCATAGCTATTGACCCATTCTTCAGCGAAAGTTTTCATCTCTTCAGCAACATCATCACGTTCGGCGATCGCTTTATCCCAGTCCCCTACTGATGCTCGGTTATTTTTCAGATCTTCTGCATCATCAGGGTGGTTTCCACCCAGGAAGGCTCGGAGAAAGGAATACTTAACGTTATGAGGGGTACGAGTCCAAACATCAGCGAACTTCCATTCATTCTGCTTTTGGGCAGTGATGGGAGTCTTATGAAGCTTTTCAGACAGCATTAGAGCCTGCATTCGACTCCGGTAATGTTTCCACTCTAGTTTGCCACCGAAGACCGTTTTCAGTGTCTCAAACAGCTTTGGAATAAGGCTCTCTTCTGACAAAGACTTCATCGCATCTTCCAGAATGACAAGTGGCCTTGCAGTTTCCAGCAGTGCTTCAGATTGCCAATAGATTTGCAGGAAGGGACGATTCAAGCATTCCAAAGAATCTAACTTCTCTCGCAGAGCAGTACGTCCACCATCGACATCTATCGCAGTGATACCTTGTTCCCAGGCTTTCTCCTTCAGGTAGGCGATCGCCTCTGAAGAAATATCGGTCTGCTGCTTGCCCAACACTCGGCCTACCCTTCCAATTCTTTGCCAGAAGGCAGCGCGATCGCGGGCAGAGAAAATCAACCAATCAAGGTTCTGTCGAACTGGCGCTGGATTTCGCTCAAAATTGAAGCCCACATCAACGGTACTGGTCGCAAGAATAATTCTTTGTTGAGCAGCCCACTGCCGATCCTTCAACGGAGTCGTTCCTGTAATTCGTCCATACTCTCCAGCCAGTCCTCTTGCATCCAGATAATCAGTCAGGCGATTAATGTGATCTTTGGAATCAAGGATCACAGCTCCGTTTTGCTCAGGGTTTGACTGAAAGCGTTGGGCAACCTCATCTGCAACCTCAGCTAAAAAATCATCTCGTGACCGTTGCGGACGAATCGCTAAGTGGACTGCGGTTTGTGAAGGAAGCTGATGCTCCCCAATCTCTTCTTTGACCTGGTGGATACGAACTCCTCGTGATTCCAAAAGTTCAAACACCTGTTCGCAGGCGGGTTCAGGAGTAGCTGTGAGTAGAATTACTTTGACCTTCTGTTTGAAGAAGCCAAATTCATGAAGATACACCAGGTAGAACAATAGGCCAACCAACTGCTTCGCATCGTACAGGTGAAACTCATCAAAGATGATGGTACCGAACTGGGTCAAAAAGCTGTAGGCGAGGTTCCCCTGATCAAGACGGTTATAGCGAAAGAAAGTGGCGTAGTAAAGGATATCGGGATTGGTCACCAGCAGCAAAGGCCGATTTGCGCCCACTTCGGGGAAAATAGAGGCCGGATTACGAATCAGGTTGTACAATTTCTCACCTGACCGGATACCGACGCGATCACTCGACCATCGACGAATTTCTTTCGCTGATACAGGCTGAACAAAGTGATTGATCCGTCCGTTGGTGACTTCAACAAACTTCTTCGCTGCCTCGGATTGCTGCTCGATCAACGCATTAGTCGGTGCAATGTAAATTGCATTGCGCTGGGGTTGATGAAGCAGTGCAGTCAATCCTGCGATCGTCTTACCTGTGCCTGTCGGTGCCAGATCCAACACCACATCATGGTTCTCAGCTTGTTCGAAAACTTCAACTTGATGTTGTAGAGCACGCCCCTCCAGGAAGCGAAGCTGCTCAGGGAGGGACTCTGGAGGACAGACCGCAATACTTCTGGGTTCTAACTGAATCGAGATTGGATCATACGCCATTGCGATTGGCTCCACCACAGAACTTTAAGTTGGCTGGAACGATATGATCTCCGACTCGCCATGCTTCACCCTGAAATCGGAGGTTCCTCAGGAGGGAGGTCGGTGGCATTGAAATGAGGTCGAACGACAGCAATCGGATATCTGTGGGTAAATCTGCGGTGCTGAAAT
>JBIKWV010000429.1:0-4873 GCA_044356135.1 Elainellaceae cyanobacterium | reverse complement strand
CGGTTTTTGAGCCTTTCCACAGGCAATTATGAGGGAGTGTTGCGACCTCGAAGAGAAATCAGGGACTTGCGGTAGCGTGAGAGAACGACGGGTAACTGGTCGAGCCAAAGATCACCCATCGTCAAGCGTTGCTACCTTGCGGCGGAGATGGAACCATGAGCTTCAAACGAATTCTGGCTGCGATCGACTATTCTCCATTGGGTCAGGCGGTGTTTGATCAGGCGGTCGAACTGGCCCAGAACAACCAGGCTGAGCTGATGTTGTTTCATTGCCTGACGGCGGATACCATCGGTGTACCGATTATGCTGCCGGGAGAACTGGGCCTTTCCCCGCACCTGGCGACTCAGGCTTATCATACCGAACAGGGTTTTCTGGAACAGCAAACCCACCAGATCCAGCAACTCCTGGCCAGCTATTGCGGCGCGGCCCAGCGGCGTGGCGTGACGACCAACTTCCACTATCGCTGTGTCGATCCGGGACGGGGACTGTGTCAGGCGGCGCAGCAATGGGGGGCAGACCTGATTATTCTGGGGCGACGAGGACGGAAAGGGCTGGCAGAAGCCATTCTGGGAAGCGTCAGCAATTACGTGCTGCACCATGCCTCCTGCGCGGTGCTGGTGATCCAGGGAGGGAATGACACGAGTGGAGCGATCGCAGAAACGACCAGCGTGGGACTACCTGAGACTGCTCAGAATCAAGAGCTTGCAGAGAAATAAGTTTCATAAGCCGTAGCGCGGTGCGACGCACCGCGCTACGGCTTGCCCATTAATTGCGATCGGCCAGCTTCCGACCGAGTTCCCGGCACCTGGCGATCGCCGCATTGTGAGCATCCAGATAATCTTTGCCACCCAGCATGACATCGCCGTAATACTCGTAGGGCATGGGACCGTAGATGGGCAGGGGGTCGTCGTCGGGGTAGTCTTCTTTAGCTTCTTCGACGGCAGCTTTGAGCTGCTTGACCGACAGGCGATGAGCCGCAAAGTAGAGGAGGTCGGCGGGGTTGCCCTTGAGGTAGGGCAGGTTGGGGTCGAGGATGCGTGTCTCAGCGGCGGGGTCGTCTGAGGGTAGCTCGATCCAGGCGTGTTCAACTGGCTCCCGAGGGCGAGCAGCATTCACCAGGAAACCCTGGACATAGGTTGATCCGCTGGTGGCCACTGCTGCTTTGAAGGCATTGTCAAAGGGGGCGCGAGACTTACTGTTAATCCGGTTTGCCAGTTCCAGGGACAGGGCTTCGTCCAAAACGTAGTTCATACTCACCTTAGCCTGGAAAAACCTGGGGCCAGGTTCCCCATACAAACACAACGACAGCGACGATCGCCAGCACAAACTCGAACACCTTCCCCACCAGCGTCCCGACGATGATACCAAAGCTAGCCTTGATGGATTGAGTAATGCGATCGCTCAATTCCAGCGTCCGTCGATAGAGAAACTCCCCTGCAAAAGCGCCAACTACAGGCCCAACCAATAGTCCCACAATCGGCCCTCCAAAAGGCAGCGCAGGCAGCAGGCCAAATACACCCAGGATCAGTCCGGCGATCGCCCCAATCTGCCCCCAGTTGCTTGCTCCGAACTGCTTTGCACCGAGGTAAGCCGACAGAATCTCAACGCCCGTACTCAACAGCAACACAGCAAACACCGCAATAATCGGCACCCCAATATTGCTAAACCCCGTGGCAAAACACCACACCAGCACTGCTGCCAGAATCAACCCCGGCCCCGGAATCCCCGGTAGGGCTGCTCCCACCACACCCACCAGCATGACAGCAATCAAAATCCAATACAAAACGGTGAGATCCATAGCCCCCGCCACACAACAGTCAGACAAATGATCGATAACGCGAACGAATTGATCCTGTCTTCCTCCAGATTAGCGAATCGGCGTTAAAACTCTCCCAACTCGGCCTTTTATAACATCGGACATCCTGAACGGGCGTGGCATTCGGCCTGGATATCTGGGACTTCGCCACATCGCCTCTCCGAATGCCGCGCCCCTACCCGAATGCCGCGCTATTACCCATTACCCATTACCCATTACCCATTACCCATTACCCATTACCCATTACCCAATTCCCAATTACCGCCAAAACTCATCCAAATTCACCCTCGCGATCTCCTGTTTCACCTCCTGGAAATAGCTGCTGGCGGTCAGGGTAGCCACCTCCTGCTCTCGTTTTTGCTGGTCAATCTCAATTTTCAACACTTCCAGTTGTCGTCTCAGTTCTGTTTCCATGTGTCTGCGTTCGGTGATGTCTTGCACGATGCCTTCGTAGTACATCACCTTACCCTGGTCGTCCCGCACCACGCGAGCATCGATCTGTGTCCAGATAATGCTGCCGTCTTTGCAGTAGCAGCGGTATTCAAAGCCCTCGACAGTGTTCTCCCTGTCCAGTAGCGTCTTGAATTCAGTGCGTTTTTCTGGATCCACATAGAGCTGTTCAGCAATATTGGTAATGCTGCTCATCATCTCTACAGGAGAGTTGTATCCATAGATTTTGGCCAGCGCCGGGTTGACGCTGATAAACCGTCCCTCCGGGGAAGACTGGAAGATGCCCTCCAGAGCGTTCTCAAAGATGCTGCGGTAGTTCTCCTCCGCGATCCGGAGCGCCTCTTCGGCTCGCTTGCGATCGCTGATATTTCGCACAATAAACAGCGTCGATTTGGGGTTGCACCGGACCACCCGCGCTTCAAAAGTCTGGATCTCAGAATCCACCGGAAGCTGATACTCCAGGGTCTGCGGAACGCCCGTTTTCAAAACGGTCTGAATGGCCTGGGTGTACTGGTTGGCGATCGACTCTGGCATCGTGTCTCTGACGTGTTTGCCGACCCAGTCGCGTGGCTGGATCTGCATCCATCGGCCACTTTTTGCTTCGAGCGAGTCGAGGTAAACGCCCTCTGCACTAATTTCCAGCATCAGATCGGGGATCGCATTCAGCAGGGCGCGGTTTCTGGCCTCACTGTAGCTCAGGGCCTCGAAGGACGCCTGCAACTGTCCTGCCATACGGTTAAACGATGTGGCCAGCGTTCCAATTTCGGCGATCGGGCTGGCAGCGATCCGCTGGGTCAGGTCGCCCTGAGCCAGTTTGTCTGACGCCTGGGAGACGCGCAGAATGGGATGCGTAATCCAGCGAGAGGTGAAAATGCCAACGGCGACCGCCAGCCCTGCCGTTGCCAGACACAGCAGAATTGTATTTCGCGTGTTGGCATTAATTTGCGCCATGAAATCGGCTTCGGGCACGACCACCGCAATCAACCAGTCCAGACCATAGCGATCGCGAAAGGGAACCACCTGTAAATACTGACGCTGCTCCAGAAGCTGAAATTCAAGCTGTTGCGATTGCGTAATCGAGCTGAAACTGCTGAACTGTTGCAGCAGATACTTCGCTGTGCCGCTGACCAAGGGTGCCTTGCTATCGATGGCAGGCATCGATTTGGCATTGTCGCCCTCACCCACCATGAGTGGTTCATTGGTGGAATCGGAGATCAGATTGCCCTGGCGATCGATGACAAACGCCTGACCATTCTTGCCGATCTCCAGCTTCTGCAAGAAGGAGCGGAACTCTTTGGGTAATACCACATCGGTGCCACAGGCTCCCAACAGCCGCTGCCCCGACCGATCGTAGACCGGGGTGGCTGCCGTCACGTTGGGTAGACCTGTGGTAAAAGCAATGTATACATCTGTCCAAACGGGTCGTTCTGCGGCCACCGCCCGCTTATACCAGGGACGCTGACGGGCATCAAACCGTTTGGTGGCCCGCCTCAAGAAGAAGGAGCGATCGCCCGCCACATCCAGCGCGTAGAAGGCCCGCAGGTAGCTGTTGGATTGATTGCCGTAGGTGAGTTGCAGGGTTCCATCTTTGGGCGATCGCAGCACGCCGAAAAACTCGCCGCTGTTCTCACTGCCGCAGTACACAAAGGCAACGGTGGGAGCCACAACCATTTGCTGATAAAGCTGACTTTCGCCTCTCTTTGCGGTGACCACGTCCAGATCACCCCGCGCAAAGGCATCGGCGTTTAGACGGTTGATCTCGTGGGGCGTGGCAAAGTAGCTATGCAGTTCCTGCTCGATCCGGGCGGTCAACTCTCTCCTTAACTGGGAGGCCAGATCATTCACTGCTTTTTGCCCATTCCGGAACGAGAGATAGCCTACCAGGCCAATCGCGGCCAGTAGTTGACCGATGACTGCGCCAATCAAAACGACTCGAAGCGGAAATTGCCGGGGGAGCTTTGGATCAAGCTTTTGCATTTCAGGGGGGGCATTCAGGAACTGAAAACGGATTAATCCAGGCCAATTGCGACTGACTCAGGCGAACAGCAGGCATGGGCAACCCGTTGCCCCCGTGAATCTCGGCTTCCTGTGGACTCTGACCAACGTCCATCAGCATCTCAGCAAATTCTTCTATAAAGTAAGTTACTGTCTATCGTAAACAGATCTACTGGAAACCCACCCTCACCCCTCTAGATTTCTTTTTACTTTCGAACCTTTCTCGAACCTTTTTCGCACCTGTAGTATACTAGCCAGTCATTTGCTCTGCTCATCGCCATACCTCTGTGGGGTGGGCGTCCCGCCCGCCCAGACGGGCAAGATGCCCGTCCCACAAAATGAATGGCAATGCTCATGCCAAATGACCCACTAGCTGCAAATTCCCCTCTATAAGTAGGTAGGCGCGATTAAGCTTGAAACCCAAAAAGCTGTTCCGCCCTGAGCGAAGTCGAAGGGCGGAACAGCTTTTTGGGTTTCGACTTTTTCTACGCCCACTTACTTACTGGAGTTTTGACTATTTTCCCTGTAATGCCGGGAAACGCCCTCTACGAGGACGTTTCCCGGCATATTTGATTTTAGCGCCGTTTTTCCCGAAACCCTGACTCCGTCAGG
>JBIKWV010000428.1:0-4878 GCA_044356135.1 Elainellaceae cyanobacterium | reverse complement strand
CCTGTTGGCTAGCCCGCATCCAGGCGGCGATCATACCCGCGATCGGGATTGACAGAAAAATGCCCAGCAGTCCTGCCACCCGCTGACCGATAAACAGTGCCAGAAACAGCATCACGGGATTTAGCTCCAGCGCATCTTTCATGACTTTGGGACGAACGTAATTGTCCTGGATCTGTACCAGCACAATACAGACCGCCAGCGCTGCCAGTGCGGTGCCCACTCCCTGCGCCAGAAAAATCAACAGCACTGCAACGGTAATGCCCAGGGTTGCGCCAATACCGGGAATTGCATCGATCAGGCCCACCAGAATTGCCAGAAATAGGGGATATTTCACCCCCAGAAGTGGAAACGCCACCAGCGTTGTACTGGACAGAAACAACATCAGCAGCATCTGACCCCGAATAAAGCCCAGGAAACTCTGCTGAAACGAGCTGGCAAAGCGATCGCGCGACTTCACGGGAATCAACCGTAGCGAAGCCTGCCACAGCTTCTCGCCATCAATCAGCATATACAGGCTAATAACTGCCCCAAAAATGAAAGTAAAAATACTGGCAAAAACACTGCGGGCCAACCCCAGCCCCGCTATCAAACCCGATTGCAGAGTTTCAACCGCTCGACGAATCTCCAACTGATTCAGCAGTTCCTCAAACGGCAGCGCCTCCTGCTGTCGCACCACGTCCACCAGGCGCTCTGCCAAACTCTGCCCCTGATTGAGAAACTGCAATCCCAGCAGCGTCACCAGAGCGATACAAATGGCGATCGCTCCCAAAAACACAAGAGTAATCGCCCACCCTCGTGGAATATACCGCTTCAGCCAGACGACCGGGTAATTGAGCAGCGCTGCAAAGATCCCGGCGACTGTGAAAAAGGCGATCGTGCCGTAGAAATAGTTGACTAAGAAAACAGTAATCCACCCACAAATAAACAGAAGAATATAGCGGATCAGAACAGAGGCATTGAGAGATTGCCACAGGTGAGACGTTTGGGAAGGCATGAGTCGGTAATGGGTAATGTTCTAAATCGTCATCGGCGAAATCGGTTCAATCTCCGGGTCATGTCCCCCCACCTGATTCGTCCGCAGCACCCAGGCCGATGCGCCGTACTTGAGAAACTCCTGAACGATCGCATCACTTGCCTTGCGGGGAAACAGCGTCCGCCAACTGCCCACTCCCACCCACAGGTTGCGCAGCGGGTCGTCTTCCAGGGTCGTGCCCAGGTTGAACTCATTCGCTTCCCAGTCGGCGCGGGGGGCACCCAAGGGCTGCAATTTCCAGTAGAGGCTGTCCTTCAGTCCCAGGAGCTGCTGATACTGGTGAGCCTGGGTGGGATGGTTTTGCAGCCAGGTTTGCAGAACGGCCTGGTTGGCGTCGATCGCCTGGGACAGTGAGCGGATACTGGCAAACAGCGCCTGGTTAGAGTCCTGGGAGCAATTATTGGCGGGGCCGACGTAGGTGGCTCCGGTGCCACCACCAATGCGGTAGCGGGCGGTCATCGCCTCCAGTTGGGCAACCATCATGCCCAGGGGTGATCGCCGCACCCCATTCACGTCGAAGAAGCCCGTAAACGGTTCAAACTTAACCAGAATGTCACAAACGGGACGCGCCCCCATCCAGCCAAACTGGCGATCGCCCATATAGCGTGACCAGTGAATCGTCCCCGCCGTTAACCCATCCGTGTTGTGAGTGTACACCTGGTAATACTCGATCTCGAACCGTTTCTCATCACTCAGGGGATCATGGATGACAGTGGCGAGGCCATAGGCAAAGTGACCAAAGAAAATGGGCGTAGCCGCTGCGGGTTCTTTCTTGTTGCCGCCAATGCCGCCGTAGACGTGCAGTAACAGGGCGCGATCGCCCACCTTCCAGTCGTCGATCGCGTCCTGAATCTCGCCAAACTTCCGATGCCCGACACACAGCACCGAAGAGATACGACCTTTTTGCTCAATAGCATTGGCCCAGGATTCTTTACGGATATAACGGTAGGAGGCTTTGTTGCCAAACACCACCCGGTCGGGCTGGAGACGGAACAGCGATCGCGGTCCCAGAGATTGCACCACAAAGCGACCTGCGGTATCTTTGGCTCCATAGATATACCATCCGGTTTCGTTGAGGGGCGACTGTTCAATATTGTTGGCGGTGGAGGGAAAACTGCCGTAGCACTGGGCGACCACCACCTGCGGTAAGCGCACCTCTTCGGTCGCTCCGTCAAACTGACGGGAGGCGCGGTTAAAGTGGGTCACCCGGAAGCGATCGGTGCCCGCGATCGGTGCCTCAAACCGCACCAGACCGTAATAGCGTCCGGTAATCTCAACGGGCTGTCTGCGAATGTAGAGCGCCGGAAGATTAGGATCAACCTCCACGGCGCCGTGCAGCATCACGATCAGGTCATCCGTCGGGTGCGATCCCGCCAGTGACTCCAGCGGCCCCACCTGCTGCCAGTGGTTCAGGCGATCGGGGTGAATCGTGCCGCCATACTGGCTGGAATACTGGGCATCGACGCTGAAGTGGACATTGTGCGTCACCGCCCGCACCTGCTGTTTCACCGTCGGGTCATTGGCCCAGCGCAGCATCACCCGCCGCCCCACCAGAGACTCGTAGCCCTCAGCAGCGTGATGCACCTCAAACCAGACGCCCTTGAGCCAGCGTCGTTCTGCAGGCTGGGGCAAAATTAAACGACCTATCCACGGGGCGATCGGGCGATACCATTGGGGATCGACGGTCTGGTTCAGCGGGTAGTAGGTGTAGCTGTTGAAATCGGCCTGTTTGAACAGTTCGTAGTTGCTGGTCTGGCGCGATCGCTGCGGAGCCTCAGCCAGCAGTTTGCCCTCCAGAATCGACTGAATCATGCCAACGGTGTGCTGCAAATTGCTTTCCCCACCGGGCAGAATCGCATTCGGGTCCATGATCCCACCGGGCACCTGGTGTCCCATTGGCCCCAGGTCGATCTGGGTGATTTTGCCTTTTCGCAGGGCGCGGTTCCAGTACGATAGCGGGAACCACTGGCGGCGTCCCGGAAACAGAATCGGCCCCAGCGCTGCTACCCAGTCTTGCTCCCCCACCAGATGGTAGAGGTGCTCCAGCTTGAGAAAATTATTATTGGCGCTCATCACGCCGCCCAGGGAGATCACCTCAAAGTCTGCGCCCAGAACTCGCTTCAGATGGGGGGTCGTGGCCACCGCCATGTGGGCACCGCCGCTGTAGCCGATCAGGGTAATGGGGGTGCCGTCCCCCGGCTGGTAGCCGTTCTGGATCAGGCCGTTGTAGATCACCTGGGCGATCCCCTGGTTATAAATTGGGCCGTACCGCCTGTCCGCCGAGACGGCCACCGCCCAGGCGTTGCGGATATTCACCAGCAGCCCCAGCACCGCCATCGGGTTCTTCCAGCGCATGGTATCCGCCAGTCGCCACAGCCACGCAAACGGGCGGCCCTCCCGCAGGGACTGGTTGCGCATTGAGTACAGCATCAGCCCTTTGACAAACCGGACATCCGAAGGCAGCACAGGCTCCAGCGCGTTGATGAAATCCACAATATCGGGAGTATAAGCTTCCCCCGACTGCCCTACCCCATCCAGGTAGACCACATAGCGGGAAGGGGAACCTCCATCTGTGGCCTGATCCATGCCACCCTCTGTTCCCGTAGGAAGGGGATCCGTGGAGAGATCGCCCGTTTCCACATCGTCCCCGTACCAGCCCGCCCACCAACCCAGCGCCTCCAGGGGAGCCAGCAGTCCGGCAAACACAAGGGAAACCACCCCAATCCAGGTCAGGTCAAAAAACCAGCGCATCAGCCATGGCAAACGCTCCCGCCAGCCAAACAGAGAATCTCGGACGGGACGCAGCAGCACGAGGATGACCAGAAACACCAGGAGGATAGCTACCACGCCTAGAACCAGCCGTAGCAGTTGGGGAATCCCCTGGAGACGATATTGCAGGCGAACGCCCAGAGACTCGGTGTCCGGTGTCGGCATCTGGAGGGCAGCGACACTGGCGATCGGCGCATCATCTTCAATAGGGGCAATGGGAGTAGCGGGTTCTCTTGCAGTAGTCTGTAACGAGAACTGCCCCATCTCATCAGCCGTCGGGCTACTGGCATCACTGGCTGGTGCGCCCGCAGCATTGGTCGCCAGCCGCGTTTCTAACCCCGATTGAATCATCTCCCGCAGCTCCGATCGCCGCTGCACCAGCTCCACACCCGCCACCCTGTGGGTGATTCGTTGTCCCAAACGGGCAATGGGTCGCCCCACACTCCCTTTGAGCAATTGCAGGACAAACCAGCCAAAGGCGACGTGGAGAAAGGCGAGGGGGATATTTTCCTGGGCGATCGCCCCCACCCCCACCACCATCGCCAGCAGGTGCCACACCGACAGCAGGTTGAGAATGGGTACCCCAGCATAGGCCATCGCCCCCAGAAAACTAAACAGCAGCGGGGCGTAGCTCAACCCCAGGGCGCGAATCAGCGCCCCCCACGACACCATCGTGAAACCAGGGATAAATCCGGTTAACCAGGTGCTAAGCACCAGAAACAGATACCCGAAGGCAAACAGAACCGCATTGAGCAGCAGACTGAGAATAAACCGGACGGGCCTTACCTGATTGACGAATAGGACAATGCTCTGCCCGATCGCCAGTGACAGTCCAGAAAATAGCACGATCAACAGGGCAAGGGTGCGCCCCTGCGGCAATTGAACGATGGTTTGAAATGCACTCTGGTTTAAGGACAATGAGCCGCCAATCAGGTCACCGATTTGCAATAGCAGCGGATCGGGCATATCCAGACTTCCCCTGGGGTTATAGTTGCCTACAGGTAACTCGATGTCCAACTTTGGTCTACATCTTGTGGGGTGGGCATCTTGCCCGCCCGAAACTGGGCGGGCAAGAT
>JBIKWV010000427.1:0-4883 GCA_044356135.1 Elainellaceae cyanobacterium | reverse complement strand
ACGAAAACTGGAATTTTATTTTATGGCAGCCCCTGAGCAGACAGCATCCCTTTCAAGTATTCAGAACAGATAGTCTGGAATTGATTGTGGGAACGTTGAATAGCATTGCGGGGTGCATTCAATTTCAGGTCATCCTCCCTACCGCAGCTTATGAAGTTCTCTAATACCCGATTCAACCTGGATCGATTGCTGGAGGAGCGAAACCAGCAGCCGGAACAGACGATCGCCATTGACACCATGATCTGGCAAACCTTTGGCACTACCCGCGCCGTATTGGTGCTGGATATGTCCGGGTTCTCAAGACTCACCAATCGTCACGGCATTATTCACTTTTTGGGTATGATGCAGCGGCTGCGAGCGATCGCCCTACCGCTGGTCGCACGACACCAGGGCACTCTGGTGAAATTGGAAGCAGACAATCTCTACGCCACCTTTCCAGACGTACTAGAGACCGTGGACGCATCCCTGGCGCTCGTGGCTGCCCTCAACAGGGTCAATGCGACATTACCCGATTCTCAGGATCTTTACGTCAGCCTTGGCATCGGCTACGGCGACATTCTACTGGTGGAAGGGCAAGATTTTTATGGCAGTGAAATTAACTTTGCATCCAAGCTCGGAGAAGACCTGGCTCGCGCGAATGAGGTCTTGCTGACCGAAGCCGCCTTCGCACGACTGAATCCAGTCCATTACAAATGGGAACGACTGGAGATGGCGATCGCAGGTCTGGAGTTGACGGCTTATAAAATTTTTAGTCGGGTGTAAGTGGGTGTCCAGAACATGGACTATCGGCATTGATACAGCACCGAGCGATACCCATCAACCGAATCAGAACTCACTCGATTACAACCCTGTTCACTCAACTTCTGTGCCAGAGGTGCAGCGGGCACCGTGCGAAAGTTGACCAGCCACACATCCAGGGGCCGGGGTAGTTGGGAGAGCGATCGCCCCAACACTGCCACTGGAGCCGCCGGATCAGTGCCCTGGTGAGCCAGCAGGTACTGCGGTTCTGGCTGAGTCGCAGGGGCGCGTCGCCATTCCCAGGCAATTCCCATCAGGCGTCCGGTCTGACCGTGGGTGCGGTGAGCGATCGCCACCAGTGCCGGAGCCTCTCCCTGCTGCTGTATTGCCTGCACCATCTGATCGGGGGCATGGGTCTTCTGATAACCCAAATTGGCGACAACGGTCAGCGCCCCCAGGAGACAGAAGCCTCCCATCCAGAGAACTGCTTTGCGGGAAGAAGCCTGCTCTGCCCCCTGCCACAGGGCCGCCAGACTTCCCCCCAGCAGCACCACCACCGCCGGGAAGTATACAAACTGATAGCGAAAAGCACTGGTCAAATCCATCCCCCGCAGATAGGTGATACCCAGGAACAGAGCAATCGCCACCACCACAAATCCGCCCAGTGCCCGAATGGCCAGTGCTCCCTGCGGTGACTGTACCTGCAACCGCAACCCTTTGAGGAGTTGTGGAACCGTCCACAGCATCAGGCCCACCAGTGCAATTGCAGCCCCTATCACCACAACTCGCGGCACCCCTTGAATCGGGAGCAAGTAAAACAGGGTGACCCAGCCTGCCAGCAGTTGCGCCAGTGGCTCCAGCAGCGCCAGACCGGAACGACCTCCGCGATAAATCCAGCGGGTCAGTTCGCTGTCCTGGACACCCTGGAGGAAAGGGAGCCACGGGAGAAAGGAGACCAGAGCAGCGGCAGCAACGACTGTCAGCCGAACCCCAGACGTGCGGAGAAGTGCCGAATCGGGCGCGGGGAAGGCGCGGAGGCAGCAGTAGAGGAGGGCGATCGCCTCCGCCATCAACGCCAGCACAACGAAGTAGTGGGTGGCAATCCCCAACGCATTGACTACAATCCACAGAAGACAGAGCCACCACGGAATCGTCTTACCCACCCGCCACCAGCGGATTGCCGTCATCAGACAGCCGAGGGAGGCAATCAGCCAGAGCATTGGCAGCGTATAATGTCTCGCTTCTTGAGAGAGATAAATGGCAAAGGGCGAAATGGCCATGAAAGCGGCGCTGAAGTGAGCGGCCAGCCCTGAGCCAAAAGCCAGTCGCCCCAACCAGAAGCTAGCAGGAATTGTCAGAACCCCAAACAGGGCAGGGAGCGATCGCACCCACCCCACAAAACTATCCCCATCGCCGCCTGGAAACAGTTGCAACCACAGGTGCATCAGCCAGAAAAACAGCGGGGGATGATTACTCTCCGTCAGCAGCCGCTGGGTAACATCCGCCAACCCAGCCTGGGCATTAGGGGCTAACGGTTGCAGTAACTCCGCCGCAGAAATCACCCGATCCAGTGGCACTGCGCGAAACCCCCTACCCAGACTGAAGGCGATCGTGGCAAATTCATCCGTCCACAGTGGCTTCCCAGTCAGGTTGGCAAACCGCAGGATCAGGCCAACCCCCATCCATCCCAACAGCCACCAGAGTTGGCCCTGCTCGTGAACCTTAAACCGTTTCATTGTCCCCCGTGTGACTGCTCCGCCGCCAGCAGGGTCACCAGCGCTTCTGCCAAAACATCATAGTCCGCAGGCTGGTTGTAAATCTGTGCGGAGATGCGCACCCAGCGGTTGGGATAGCCATGCCAGGGAACGATCGGCACCTCAATCTGAAAGTCATGAAACAGACGGTTTTGCAGCGCTTCATTAGAGCCATTGGGCAACGGCAAAACCGCCATTGCACCAATCAACGCATCAGGACACGGCAATTCCACCTGGAGCACCCGAGCCAGCCTGTTGCGAACGGCCAGCGCTTTCTCCCGATTTTGCTGCATCAGCTCCGGCCAGCCCCCCAGCAGCAATGCCCCCATGAACTGAATCGCCTCAGGTACAGAGAGGTAGGGTGTCGGATCACCCGTCCCCGTCCAGTCAAACTCCAGATGGAAGAAGGAGCGATCGCTTCTGGTCGAGTTGGCCCCGTGGCTGATCACCAGCGGGCGGACGCGCGATCGCAGATCCTCCCGCACGTACAAAAAGGCCGCCCCCTTGGGCGCACACATCCATTTGTGGCAATTTCCCGTGTAGTAGGCCACGCCCATTGCTTCCAGATCCAGCGGCACCATCCCCGGCGCGTGGGCACCATCAATCAAAACCTCAACTCCCCGTTCCGCCAGTTGCCGCACCAGTGACTCAACCGGGAGCACCAGCGCCGTCTGACTGGTGACGTGATCTACCAGCACCAGTCGTGTTCGCGGCGAAACCTTCTCCAGCACCGCTGCAATAAACTGATCGCCCGACTGAATTGGGAACGGCACCTGTGCCACCACCACCGTTGCTCCTGCCCTTTCTGCCGCCACGTTCAGAGCGTTGCGGGAAGCATTGTACTCATGGTCGGTGGTCAATAGTTCATCGCCCGGTTGCAGGGGGAGCGATCGCAGCACCGTGTTCACCCCGGTCGTTGCATTCGGGACAAAAGCCAGATTTGCCGGACTCGCCCCAACAAACCTTGCCAGTTCCAATCGTGCTTCATCCAGCAGTCCCTCCAACTCCATCGCAAAGAAGCGCACCGGCTCTGATTCCATCTGCCGCCGCAACTTCTGCTGTTTGTCCAGAACAGCGATTGGACAGGCCCCAAAAGAACCATGATTGAGAAACGTCATGGTTGGGTCGATTGCCCAGTATTGCCGCCAATCGTGGTGATTTAATGCTGACATGACTAAAAGCCTATCGTAAAAATGCCAGGGGTGCTGCGATGGCAGCACCCCTGGCATTTTTACGATAAAACCTGAACTCCCCAGGCTGGATTCGAACCAGCGACCAATCGGTTAACAGCCGACCGCTCTACCACTGAGCTACTGAGGAACGCGAATCTAATCGTAACGAGAAGTGGAACCATTTGACAAGGACTTTTGGAAACTTTTTTGAAAAAGTTGGTCGTTTGCGCAAGAAATCCCGCTGGCTGAGCAGCTTTCAGTGAGCTTGCCGAAGGGGAATCGAAGCCACCCTCAAGGATGGCCATGCGCAAAAGAAAGCCCGTTGGCTGAGCGGAGTCGAAGCCAGCCCCACAGATATTCCTTCTACGCAACCGTTCCCTTCGACTACGCTCAGGGAACTGCGCTTCTCCGCTTACAGCGCTCCTCAATCTGTGACTTACCTAAGCGCAAATCCCTGAGGGAACGACTGCCCTTGCTACAGATCCACTCCGTGCCGCATCTGGGCCAGCCGTGCCTGGGCCTCCGGATTCAACTGCTGCGCCAGAAACCGCCCGCTCGATCGCCCATTCTGCCGCCGCTTTTGCTGTACTTTGCGGCTGGCGGATTCTACTTCATTCAGGAGCCGTTGCGCTGACATCCACTCTGCTCCGTAGCCAATGACAGTTTGCTGCTGTGCCCTGTCGGATGTCGCCACGATGAGTCGCTGATGAAACTTGCGCAGGTCGTTGCGGAAGCGAGAGCAGACCATTTCAATGTAGGTGTCTGCGGTTTGCTTAAAGTCGGTGTAGTAGATGGAGACGCTGGAGGTAACGACCTCGCGGCTACCGGGTGTGTCCTGATACTGCGCGTCAAAAACAACTTCTGCGTCGTATCCCTGAAACGCGGTATATCCCAGCAGCGCCTCAATGAGATGCCGTCGAGCTTCTTCTAATCCGGTGCGATCGCGAGCCTCCTTTAGCTCAGGCCAAGCACCGATGACGTTGTAGCCATCGACCAGTAGGATTGCCTGAGAGGAGGAGCGCGGCATATCGATTAAGGCGGCATTCTAAGAAAAAAAGATTAATCTTACTTATATAGTGCCGCGCCTCTTTGATTTTTGTAAAGGTTCTTTTGGCGAATTCACAGGAATTAATCGAAGGCAAATGCCCTGGTGACGATGTAAGGGGCTTGCCATAGAAATAAAATTCCAGTAAAACCCCAGTTTTCGTCTGGCGCGGCG
>JBIKWV010000426.1:0-4888 GCA_044356135.1 Elainellaceae cyanobacterium | reverse complement strand
TAGCCAATCCTTTCAGATTTAATTCCTGTAATCACCGCTTCAGTGTCCAGGAGCGCCCCCCGGCTGGTGTTGATGAGCATCACACCGGGTTTCATCTGGGCGATCGCCTTTGCATTGATCATGTGATGGGTGGCAGGCATCAGAGGACAGTGCAGGGAGATAATATCAGATTGCGAAAATAGCTCTGACAACTCAACATAGCGAGCATTGCCAATGGCTTCAAAAGTTGAATTAGGATAAGCATCATAGCCGAGTAATCGACAGCCGAATCCCTGCATAATCTGAGCAAAAATCAGGCCAATCTTTCCGGTGCCCACGATGCCGACGGTGCAGCCCTGAAGATCAAAACCCAGCAGTCCATCCAGCGAGAAGTTGTCGTCTCGTACCCGGTTGTAAGCCCGATACAGTTTGCGGTTCAGCATCAGGACTAACCCAACGGCATGTTCTGCGACAGAGTAGGGCGAGTAGGCGGGGACTCGGGCCAGTTGAATACCGAGTTCTGCGGCAGTTTTCAAATCGACGTTATTGAATCCAGCACAGCGCAGGGTGATAAAGCGGGTTCCCTTTGCTGCCAGAATTTCCAGTGTATCGCGGCCCACATCGTCGTTAACAAACACACAGACTGCCGGATGGTCAGCAGCCAGCCTTGCAGTTTGCGTGTCCAGACGGCTTTCAAAATAGGTGAACTCGTGAGGGTTGGCGACATTCAGGTTGGCGGCGTTAAGAAACTGGCGATCGTAGGGCTGGGTGCTAAAGACAGCAACTTTCATCAATTCTTCTCCGAGATACCCCATCCGCCTACGCGGTGGGGAGGATGTCAAGCAAGGCTCCTGAATTATTATGGGGGCTGTTGTGGATGTAGAACCCTTGCTGAACAGGGGTTCCGCATCCACCAGGCGACAAGTCTATTGAATTGTATGAATTTTTAGGAAATTCGTCCCCCCCGTTACTCCCATCGGCAGTCCTCCAATGATCAGAACCTTATCGCCTGCCGCTGCAAACCTGCGCTGCATCAGGTCTGCTTCTATTTGTAGCAGGAGATCTTTGATGGTTTCGTTGGTGAACTTCAGCAGAATGGGGCGGACTCCCCAGTGCAAACTCAACTGCTGATAAACTTGAGGGTTGGGAGTATAGGCCACAATTGGTGCTCTGGGTCGCTCCTCGGAGGCCAGTCGAGCTGTATATCCGGTCTCCGTCAAAGCCACAATGCAGTGGAGTCGGAGTGTGCTGTCGATCGCCCGCAGTGCCTCACTGACGGCATCCACATCATCAGAACGGTTGGGAGGATAGTTGGTAAAGCTGGCCTCCGGCTCCGTCTCAATGGCAATTCGGGCCAGCATCTTGACGGCGTCTACCGGATAGTCGCCGATCGCCGATTCCCCCGACAGCATCACCGCATCAGTGCCATCCAGAATGGCGTTGGCCACATCGCTGGCCTCAGCACGGGTGGGGCGAGGATTATGGATCATGCTGTCGAGCATCTGGGTGGCAGTGATCACCGGAATGCCCTTCTGATTACACAGATGGATGATGCGTTTCTGGATTAACGGCACTTTCTCCGGACTCATTTCCACACCCAAATCGCCCCGTGCCACCATGATGGCGTCGCTCTCATTGATGATGGCCTCCAGGTTGGCGATCGCCTGTGGTTTCTCCAGCTTGGCCAGCACCGGAATATCAACTCCCTTCTGCTTCAGCAGCGCCTTCAAGGTCTGGATATCCTCCGGCCTGCGAACAAAACTGAGGGAAATCAGGTCTACGCCCTGCTCAACCCCAAAATCCAGATCGCGTCGATCCTTCTCAGTCATAGACGGCAGACGCAGGTTCAGCGTCGGAAAGTTCACCCCCTTGTGGCTCTTGAGCATTCCTCCTGCGACCACGCGGCAGTGAACCTGATTGCCAGCGATCTTCTCCACACACAGTTCCATCAGCCCGTCGTCCAGCAGCACCTGGGTTCCGGGTTCCGCTTCTTCTGCCATGTGGGGGTAGTCGATGCCGACGGTGTGAACCTGCCCGGTGTAGTCGGCAATGGGCACCAGGGTAAGAACCGCACCCTCGGTCAGGGACATCCCCTCAGCAGGGATCTCTCCCACGCGAATTTTGGGGCCCTGCAAGTCTTGCAGCAGCAGCAGGGGAAGATCCAGTTCCGCCGCTGCGGTTCTTAACCGTTCGATCCGCTGGGCATGATCCGCGTAGTTCCCGTGGGAAAAGTTGAGCCGCGCCACATTCATTCCCGCCAGCAGCATCTTGCGAATAGTTTCTGGAGCGTCGCTGGCGGGACCAATGGTGGCAACGATCTTGGTGCGATGGATTAAGGGTCTCATACAGTGAGCGATAGATTGCCGTTGGATTGAAGATACACTGCGGGTTCACTGATCCAGTGATTACTTCGGCAGTTAAATAGAATGCTTTATGTGGCGCGCAAAGCGCGCCACATAAAGCATTCTATTTAACTCCCAGAGCCATAGTACGGCCATCTCCAGTTCACGACATCCGGGCGATCGATACCGTACTCATAGGCGTAATTGCGGCAGTCAATTTGCTCATCCTTGAGCATCTCTTTAACGTGAGCACCCGCTACACTAAGTTCGGGGATTCGATCGATCACATCAATGGCAATACTGAAGCGATCAATCTGGTTGCACATTGCCAGATCCAGCGGTGTGTTAATGTTGCCTTTTTCCTTGTAGCCGCGAACGTGCAGATTTTTGTGGTTGGTGCGACGGTAGGTGAGACGGTGAATGAGCCAGGGGTAGCCGTGGAAGTTAAAGATAATTGGCTTATCCAGGGTAAACAGGCTGTCAAAATCGCGATCGCTCAACCCGTGGGGGTGTTCCGTATCGGGCTGGAGCTTGAACAGGTCGATCACGTTGATAAACCGGATCTTCAGGTTGGGGAAATGCTCCCGCAAGATGCACGATGCCGCCAAAGATTCCTGGGTGGGGATGTCACCCGCAGTGGCCAAAACGACATCCGGTTCGGTTCCCTGATCCGTGCTGGCCCACTCCCAGATATCGATCCCCTTCGTGCAATTCTTGATCGCCGTATCCATGTCGTGATACTGCAGGTGCATCTGCTTATCTGACACGATGACGTTGATGTAATTCTTACTACGTAAACAGTGGTCAACCACCGACAGCAAGGTGTTTACATCAGGGGGTAGGTAGATGCGTACAACATCGGGACTCTTGTTTAGGGCCACATCCAGAAAGCCGGGATCCTGGTGGGTAAAACCGTTATGATCCTGCCGCCAGACCGTCGAAGTAATCAGCAAGTTGAGCGACGAAATCTCCTCGCGCCAGTGGATGTGGTTACAGATCTCCAACCATTTGGCATGCTGATTGAACATGGAGTCGATTACATGGGCGAAGGACTCATAGGTGGAGAAGAATCCGTGCCGTCCGGTGAGCAGATACCCCTCCAGCCAGCCCTCCAGGGTGTGTTCGCTCAGCATCTCCATCACCCGGCCATCGGGAGAAAGTTCACCGCCATCGGCATCCTCTGGCAGGTAGTCGGCAATCCAGAATTTCTTGCTGACCTCGTAGACAGCATTGAGCTTATTGGAGGTATTCTCATCGGGACCAAACACCCGGAAATCGGTCATGTTGTTTTTCATCACATCCCGCAGGAACAGCCCCAGTGGCTTCGTGTTTTCCACCTCAATCGTCCCCGGCTTTTCGATCTGCACTCCATACTCCCGGAAATCGGGCATCTTCAGGTCGCGCCGCAGCAGGCCGCCATTGGCGAAGGGAGTGGAGCCGAGCCGCCTGTCTCCAGTGGGAGCGATGGCTTTAATTTCAGGCAGCAGCGTGCCATTGCCATCAAATAGCGCTTCTGGGAGATAGCTGCGCATCCATTCCTCAAGCTGGCGCAGGTGTTCGGGGTTGCTGTGCATGCCACCCATCGGCACCTGATGGGCACGCCAGAATCCCTCCACTTTATGACCATCCACTTCGATAGGCCCCGTCCATCCCTTCGGTGTCCGCAACACGATCATGGGCCAGATGGGACGGGTCGCCATTCCCGTAGAACGGGCTTCCTGCTGGATGCTGTGGATTTTGGCGACGCAGTGATCCAGAGTGGCAGCGATCGCCTGGTGCATCGATTCGGGGTCTGATCCTTCCACAAAATATGGTTCGTAACCGTATCCTTCAAACAATGCCTTTAGCTCGCGGTGACTGATACGAGAGAGAATAGTTGGGTTATTAATCTTGTAGCCGTTCAGGTGCAGAACAGGTAACACTGCCCCATCCCGAATCGGATTGATGAATTTATTGGAATGCCAGGAGGTGGCCAGTGGTCCAGTCTCCGATTCTCCATCTCCCGGCATCGCCACCACGATGAGATCGGGATTATCAAATGCCGCCCCAAATGCGTGGGATAGGCTATACCCCAATTCACCACCTTCGTGAATAGAGCCGGGGGTCTCTGGTGTGCAGTGGCTCCCAATTCCGCCGGGAAAGGAGAACTGCTTGAAAAACTGCTGCATCCCCTCCGCGTCTTCACTGCACTCCGGGTAGAAGCGGGAATAACTGCCCTCCAGATAGCAGGGGCCTAAAAAGCCGGGTGCTCCGTGCCCCGCCCCCACCATAAACAGCATCTCCTGGTCAAACTTTTTGATTATCCGGTTCAGGTGCGTGTAGAGAAAGCTGATACCGGGACTCGATCCCCAGTGGCCCAGCAATCGCTTTTTGATCTGCTCTGGCTTCAGTGGTTCCCGCAGCAGGGGGTTTTCCCGCAGATAGATCATGCCAACCGCCAGATAGTTGCTGGCTCTCCAGAAGGCATGTAGATTGTGCAGTTCTTCAGCGCTGAGTGGTGTTCCTTCAACGGTTGATCGGGCTTGTCCGTAGGCACTGATGGAAAAATCCTGGGCTGGCCTGGAGGG
>JBIKWV010001072.1:0-4890 GCA_044356135.1 Elainellaceae cyanobacterium | reverse complement strand
TGGGAGGCTTCCTGCACGATTCTCAGCTTCTCGTCGACGGAGTACCGTCTACGACGTTGAATACCCGAATAAATCTCAACACGCTCTGCATTCGAAGACATAGTCGTATGACTAGGCTTACGCCTAGCTCCTAGTTACGACAACACTGTCCGGTCGAAATGGGGGCTGCTCCAGCCATCAAGACCATTTTGATGTATTTTTCATTCACAAATCAATCTAGACATATCCGAATATGTGCTTGCAACAATTCAACTCACCCCATTAATGTATCAGGGGTTGATTTTTAAGTGGTTACATCACGGAACAGGCTGGTGTAGCAAATCACAAATTGAGACACCATACGAAATGTCAACGCAGCCACCATCAGCAGACGGGGCGTTGGCTGCACGGCTTCGCTCATTCGGATACTGCCGATCGGGAGACCTTGAGTTGCACTCGTGCTGGCACACCGACGGCGAGGTGCTGAGCAGGCACGTCGCACAGCACAACAGCATTGGCCCCTACAGTGCTGCCACTGCCCACGCGGACACCACCCAAGACCTTGGCTCCCGCAGCCAGCACGACATCGTCTTCGACAGTTGGGCGCAGGCTCGGGTCAAACCGGAAATCCGCTTTAAGCGCTCCGAGCGTAACCTGCTGATAGATGGTGACGTTGCAGCCGATGGATGCCGCACCCAGAACGATACCTTGGGTGTGAGGCACGATCAGACCCGGCCCGATGGCCAGAGCCGCTGGAACTTCCATACCAAATAGAATTACGTTCAGCAGGCTGAATAATTTTGATGTGCGATACCATCCATTGGTATGCAATACCTGCGCACAGCGTAGCACCACTACGGGAGCAAAACGCGGATGCAGTGCATCGCTAGCCCTACGCTTTCTGAAATGAGGACTGCTGAGCGTTATGAGACGGGCCCAGTCGGCATCCAGATACTCTCTCAACCGCATATTCAGCCCATCAGATTGCGAGCTTTGAGTTCTGCATTAGCGCGCCCGAGCAGATCCTCGGGGAGCGGTTGGGTCAGCACCCAGTCGCAGAAGCGGCGCAATCCCCGTTCGAGAGAGATCTGGGGTTCGTGCCTCAGTATTTCGCGCAACCTCGTCACGTCCGCTACGTTGTGCCGAATGTCGCCGATCCGGTATTCGCCCGTTACGCGAATGTTCGGGGCATGACCGAGTGCCTCGCTTAGCAGCGAAGCCACCTCGAGCACCGATGTCGGCACACCGCTTCCAACATTAATGACAGTATTGGCGCTCTGCGCCGTCGTCAACGCCAGGAACATGGCCTGCACCACGTCCGCAACATGGACAAAGTCGCGCGATTCAAGCCCGTCCTCGAAGATCGGCAGATCCTGCCCACGGCGAATGCGGGTGGAGAAGACTGACAGGATGCCGGTGTAGGGATTCTTCAGCGACTGGCCTTCGCCATATACGTTCTGCAGCCGCAGGATGGCGTAGCCGATGCCCAGTGCCTCGCAGGCCACGCGCACCAGGTCTTCCTGCGCATACTTGGTGGCGGCGTAGATCGAGGCCGGGCGCACCGGATCGTCCTCGCGGGTGGGCACAGCGGTCAGCGTGCCGCCGCAGCATGGGCAAAGCGGCTCCCAACGGTGTGCGACCAGCTGCGCGGTGGGCCGAGCGCCGGGGAACATGCGGCCCATGGCATCGCCGCAAGCCGGGCAGGTGTAGGCGCCTTCGCCGTAGACCGAGCGGCTCGAGGCGAGCACGATGCGGCGAACGCCGAGATCGCGCCGGTTGGCGAGCAAGTCCAGCAGCACTGCCGTACCCTGAGAGTTGACTTCGTTGTAGCGCGCGACCTCATACATCGACTGTCCAGTTCCGGTTTCCGCCGCGAGATGCACCACGTGCTCGACGCCCTCGAGCGAGGCTTCGAGCATACGGCGGTCGGTCACCGAGCCGCGCACGAACTCGATGCCCGACGACTCTAACCACTTAAGACCATGAGGCACTACGCCGTGTACCTGCACCGAAATCACATCAAGGATTCTCACCCTGTATCCAGATTTGACGAGGAGCGGCGCCAGATGGGAGCCAATGAATCCAGCTCCTCCAATAACTAATACAGTATTCATAAAAAATATTCCAGGCAAAAAGACAAAGAAATGATCCAGACCCGGATCACTCACAATCACAGCATGCTGATCAATGACATGCCGGTGATGAATGAGCGCTGATTACCTCACGGGCAAAACTGTTGTAATCCCTGATCAATTCACGAACGCGGTCGACCTTTTCCAAACGCGGCAGTTGATCGACACCATCACGTGCCACCGCTGCGAGGGTAATGGCAATTTCCTCCGGCGTATGCGCACGGACGGTATGTTCGCAGTATCGAACAAGTAATCTGTCGACGTCAGAATTCGCGTGCAGAGAAAAGGGGATCAAAGGCTTTCCGAGGCACAGGTATTCGAAAAGCTTCGTCGATACCACGCCGCAATTGTTCGGCCCATAATGCGCCAAAAACATAAGGGCGTCGGCACTTGCCTGTATTGATCGTACCGTTGAGTGCGGCACATGCCCCACAAAGACTAGATCATCGTTTCCAATTCTCTGGCGCAACGCCTCGCGCCGAATTTCATCGCAGGCACCAACGAAAATCAATTGAACACGGTCGGCCAACGACGGGAATTTACGTCGAAGCAAAGCCATGCCACCAACGATGCTTGACACATCGTAGTGCCCCTCCGGGGTGCTTCCCGTATAAACGAGTCGTAATCGTTGCTGAGATATTGCCGGGGCTACGGATGTCAAATCGATTGTTGCAGCAGGCTTGGTGTCGAGATAATGAGTTGCGACGTTATACATGACCCGCGTTCGGATTCCGTAGCAAACTTCAAACTCGTCGGCTAAGCCGAAGGAAACGGTGGCCAAATAATCTGCCTTCTTGAGGACGACGCCTTCTACGATGCGTTTGATCATGCGCACGCCTCCCAAGGCAGGATGCAAAGCCCATGCATCACGCATATCGACGACCAGGGTGATTTTTCCCCGAAACACTGCTTTTAACAGCGCCCCTACAACGGCAACCGAAAAGGGCGGGGAAGAAGCCATGATCGTGACGTGGCCCGGGGTTTGCCGCAATCGGTTCATCGTCCTTATCAAAAGACGAATGACATTGGGTAGATACAAATCGATCAGGAAGATGTGTTTGATGCGACGAATCAGCCGAACTGCCACCCCTTCTCGAACCGAGGCCATCAGCGGAGCATTCGCCATAGCCTGCTCGCGAAAAGCGCGAAAATCATTTAGCGTAGCAAACGAATATTCGCTCACATTAAAGGCGCCTCGCACATTGAAAACCGCGATAGTAGTCCCGACGTCGAGGAAAACCCGGCACCATCTTTCCTGTCGGAAACTACTGGCACGATCACCTTCGAGCTCGGAGGTGAGAAACCAAACTTCGTTCATAACTGACCCATCAAAAAAGGGTTGATTACAAATTTAACATCCAGCGGCTAAATGCGAACATTAAAGGTTTGCATCCAGGAACCGGCGCAAATTGCGCGCCAGTAGCGATGATCGAAATCTACTCGCCCCTTCAAGAAGTTGTCGAACATTCGGACAACATTGCCGTGCAATACGCCCGGTAGCAAATCAACAGCCTTGCAGAGTTCCTTTCGGAATCGGTCACTCATGTCCCTGTTCATCCACACCTTCTCCGCAGTAACAAAACCGAGCTTGTCACGACGATCGAGAATACTGTCAGGGACGATCCCCCGCATCGCGTCTCTCAATATGACTTTTGAAATACCCGATCCGACCTTGTACTGATCCGGCAGATTCAGGCAGAACTCGACGACGCGATGGTCGAGGAACGGCACCCTTGCCTCCAGTGAAAATGCCATTGAGTTCCGGTCCTCCCAATGCAATAGCATCGGCAGATTGGTAGCTCTGATCTGCGAAAGTGACATATCGCGGACCGAGGGGCACCGCGAACCCGACGCGTATAGTGGATCGGCATCAAATGCCCACTGGGAAGGCGCAGCGATCCAAGAGCGGTCGGAATAGGCGCGGCCGTCGAATCGACCGATGAATTGAAGCAACGTCGGCTGCGCATAGGCAAACGTGTAGCCAAGCGAACGTAAAAATGAAAAACCGACCTCTCGCCGCAAAGATCCGATTTCGCGG
Organism: Elainellaceae cyanobacterium; assembly: GCA_044356135.1. Classification (GTDB taxonomy): domain Bacteria; phylum Cyanobacteriota; class Cyanobacteriia; order Elainellales; family Elainellaceae; genus CAZVXA01. The sequence goes on along the minus strand of JBIKWV010001072.1, from coordinate 741 downwards.
CCCCATCGCAACAGGTCACCCTTCGAAAATAGGCTCGCGAGATATGCGCCGAAAAAGCCACGGTATCCCCCGAGGATCTCATCCGCACCTTGGCCATCAAGTATTACTTTGATTCCGTTGGCGCTGGCCATCTTGAAAACACACCATTGCGCATAAATCGACGTCGAGACAAATGGCTCATCCTGATGCCAGATTAGGTTTTCGAGGTCGTCAAATAAGCCCACGGGGTTGGGGGTCGTGAAATGTGCGCACGAATTCGCACGCTCTACGACCGCCATCGCGTGGTTCGTTTCGTCGAAGGCCCTGTCCGCTGACTGAGCAGTGAAGGTGTGGAGTTCACCAGACTGCAGGTCAGCGCCCAGAGACCGTCTCAGCAAACACACGATGGCCGAACTGTCCAACCCGCCGGACAAGCAGGATCCGACGGGAACGTCTGCGCGACTGTGGCGCTGCACGGAATCTTGCATTAGCTCCAGGAACGTTTGGGTGCGATCGATCTGAGATAGATCCTTGTTTATACGCGGTGTGTACCACCGTTGCGGCCGATAGTGCTGTCGCAAATCGGCATACGAATCATTTCTAACGAAATTGAGGTCAAGCTTCGCAAAGTGGCCTGGTGGCAACTGAACCACCCCGTCGAACATTGTCTCGGCAGTATGATCGGAGACATTCCAAACGATCATATCGAGAAGGCGCTTCGGATTCGCCCGCGCCTCCCAGTCACGCAAAACCTCAAACGCC
>JBIKWV010000425.1:0-4897 GCA_044356135.1 Elainellaceae cyanobacterium | reverse complement strand
CCCCGCCCCTCTCTCAAAAACAATTCGGTTTTATTTAATTTGCAATCCTTAAGAGTTCACTGAACTCATGATTGTTTGAGAGCAAGAATGATGTAATTAAGTGTGAGCAAGGTTGAAAAAAGATTATGAACAATTCAGCTGGAATCATTCAAAAACTGGCGGTGGGAATCGCCACATTCACAGTGGGTAGCGTTAGCATTGCGATCGCCCTCCCCGCTGCCGCCCAACAACCCTCAACGACAACGCCTATCCAGATGGCCCAATCTCCTTCCCCTATCATCGGCAGTTGGCGCTTGACCAATATGACGATGCCCGGTTCCCCCATGCCCATGCTGCCTGCGGCAGAAACTCCCCTGACGGCTGAATTTGAGGGCGATCGCGTGGCTGGTAGTGGCGGCTGCAATCGTTTCTTTGGTGGCTTCCAGGCACAGGGACAACGGTTGACCATTAGCCAGCTTGGCAGCACCAACATGGCCTGTGAACCTGCTGCCGTCATGAGCCAGGAAGCCAACTATCTCCAGGCGTTACAGGGTGCCCAACGGTATGAAGTGACCCCCCAGGGGCTGACAATCTATTACCGGGTTGCACAGGGAGAGGGTGTTTTGCGATATGTTGCTGAGCAGAGTGCCCCGCAGGGGTCTCAGTCAACACCGCAAACCCGCCCGACCCAGCCCACTCAACCGACCCAGCCCACAACTCCCCCACAGAGTTCTGAGCCAGTTCGGGCACTGTGGTAATTCACCCAGAAGGAGCCACCTCGTGATCGTTCTCGAACGCACTACTACCCTCTACACCGGGGATCAGATCCAGGGCATCCCCGTGATCAGCCAACTGAATGTGGATGATCTGGAACCCGGCAACTGCTACCGCTTCTACTTTCAGGGTGTCCAGATGGGAACGGGGCAGTACTGGTATGTCCCGGTGGCGGTGGCGAAGGGCGTTCGAGACGGCAAGCGAATGGTTCTGAATGCGGGAATTCATGGGGACGAGCTGAGTCCCGTGGACGCCGTACAGCGAATTATGGCGGGGTTGAATCCGGCGGAAATGGCGGGGACGGTCATGGCCGTTTACGACCTCTGTCGCCCCGCCAGAGAAAACACCCAGCGCTACTGGCCGACGGGCGACAAGGGGGGGTCGCTGGTAGATCTGAACCGGGTGTGGCCAGGGAATGAGGCGGGTGACAATGCGCCGACTCGCCACGCGGGCCTGCTGTGGAATCGTCTGTTTAAGAACAACGTGGATATTGCCCTCGACTACCACACCGCTTCTACGGGCGGGGACTATGCGCTGCTTATCTTTGCCGACTGTCGCAATCCAGAGGTGAAGGCGATCGCCGAACTTTTCCCCGTCGAGCAGATCAAACATGATGAGGGAGAACCCGGCTGTCTGGAGATGGCCTTTGTGGCGGCAGGAATTCCGGCGATCACGATTGAGATGGGTCGTCCCCGTGGCTTTGATGCCCGTAAGATTGCATTGACCGTTGAGGGCAGCCTCAATGTGTTGACACACTACGGGGTGATTGACGGCCTCATGGGAGCCACGTCTAAGGAGGTTGAGACGTTTCGCGGTGATTCCTATTCAAGTCTGCGGGCTACTACAGGTGGTTATCTGGAATTACTGGTGGATCTCAACGATGAGGTTGTTCCTGGTCAGAAGGTGGCGATCCAGCGCAATGTGTTTGGCGATGTGGTGGCGGAGTATGCGGTGAGTGTGGCGGGTCGAGTCGCAACGATCGCCCGTGATGCAGTTTCTGAGCCGGGTACACGGATCGTGCAGGTTCTTTATAACAGCTTAGATTCCAGAAATGAGATTTCCAGATAAGGGCATTGCTGATTTGAAATATGATTTTTTGATTGTGTGGCGTGCGGAGCGCGCCACACAATCAAAAAATCATATCTGGATTAAGCAACGCCCAGATAAGAAACGCTAAAATTCATTCCCCGAATCACCCTCTGCCAATGCTTGCACAAGTCTCAGAACGTCAAATGCACTGGGTTCGCTGGGTTCTCACCGTCGGGTGGCTCCTGGTGATTGCCTCCCTCTTTTACGACCCCTGGACGGCTGCCCTCACAGAACCTGATCACCCCTGGAGTCCACTGCGGTTAACGGACGAATGTGTGCAGGTGCAGGGTGTCTGCGTGCAGCAGGAGCCGCAGCCGATTGGGGCGACGCTGTTCTGGGGGGCGATCGTTCCATCCGGTATTTTGATCCTGTTAACCTTTGGCCATGAGCTGTGGCGGCGCATTTGTCCGTTGAGCTTTCTGTCGCAAATTCCCCGTGCGCTGGGCAAACAGCGGCAGTTTAAGCGGGTGAATGAGAAAACCGGGAAGGTGCGCTATGAACTGGCAAAGGTGCAGGCGGATTCCTGGCTGGGCCGAAACTATGCCTACGTGCAGTTTGGCTGGCTGTTTGTCGGGCTGTGTGGCCGCATTCTGTTCTTCAACGCCGATCGGCTGGTGCTGGGACTGTGGCTGGGATTTACGATTGTGGCGGCGATCGCAGTCGGCTACTTCTACGGCGGCAAGTCCTGGTGTCAGTACTTTTGTCCGATGGCTCCGGTGCAGACCATCTTCAGTGAACCGAGGGGCTTGCTGGGCAGCAAGGCCCACATGAGCGAGAGCCGCATTACCCAGTCCATGTGCCGCACTGTGGATACCGATGGCAAGGAGCAGAGCGCCTGTGTCGCCTGTCAAAGCCCCTGTATTGATATCGATTCAGAACGCAACTACTGGGACGAATTGAATCAACCCCAGGAATCCCTGATCCGTTACGGGTACGTCGGTCTTGTTGTTGGCTATTTCGTCTACTACTATCTGTACGCGGGAAACTGGGACTACTATTTCTCCGGCGTCTGGAACCGTGACCCGAATCAACTGGCGCAACTGATGAATCCCGGCCTGTACCTGTTTGGCCAGCCGCTTCCCATTCCCAAACTGTTTGCCGTTCCCCTGGTGCTGGGAGTGACGACGGCGATCGGCTATTTCGCAGGAACTATCATCGAGAGCCGCGTCAAGGCATACCGTCGGCAGCGCCATCCAAAATCTGACCCGGATGTGATTCGGCATCGTGTTTTTGCCGTCTGCACGTTTCTCATTTTCAATTTCTTCTTTTTCTTTGCGGGTCGCCCCCTGCTGCGGTTAACCCCCAATTGGGTGCAGTTTGGCTTCGATTTCGCCATCCTGTTTCTCAGTACCCTGTGGTTGCAGCAGACCTGGCGACGCAAGCCCGCCATCTACTCACGGGAGAATCTGGCCAGCCGCTTCCGCAAGCAGTTGGAGAAATTGCAGCTCGATGTTCCCCAGTTTCTGGAGGGGCGATCGCTCGATGAGCTGGAGGTCAACGAAGTGTATGTGCTGGCCAAAGTCCTCCCTGGTTTCAGCCGGGAAAAGCGGCATGAGGCATACAAGGGCGTTGTTCGGGAAGCGCTGCAAGAAGGCTACGTTGACACCGCCAGCAGTCTGGAGGTGTTGCAGCAGATGCGGCAGGAGTTGGATATCTCCGATGACGAACACCGGGAAGTATTGGAAGAACTGGGCATCGAAGACCCGGAACTGCTCAACCCCAACCGTCAGCGGACGCTGGAAAACCAGATTCGCCTGAGCGGCTACCAGAAATCCCTGGACCGGCTGATGCGGCTCCAGCGGCTCCAGTCCAATGCGGTGACCCTGGAGCCTTCCCAGGATTCGGCCATCCTGCGCACCCTGCGGAGCGAGTATTCGGTAACGCCCCAGGAGGAGGAGTGGATTCTCAGCGAATTTGCACCTGACGCCAGTACGGTGCAGAAAGCGGAGGGTCTGCTGGCCCAGTTGACAGAATGGGTGGGGTGCGATCGCGCCCTGCAACACCCGATGCTCCATCAGCATCCCGCCCTTGTCCAACTGCTCCAGTCCACCGTTAATCGCAAACAGGATCTGGTCGTGCAGGCGGTTTTGACGACGCTGGTGACGCTGCAAACCGCTCCGAATGCGGGGGCGATCGCCCAATCGCTCTATACTCTGGCTCCTGAACGAGTGGCCCAGACCGTCACCCGCTCACTGTCCAAAGACCAACTGCCGCCGCCGATTGCCCAGGTGCTCACCCAATCGGTGCCTCCCGTCTCCCCGGCGATTCCCTCAGACCAGGAAACCCTGGACTACCTGGAAAATTTACTGCTGCATCATTACAACCCCCTGGTGCAGGCGTCGGCCCTTTACCTGATGGCGCAACTGGATGGTCAGCGAGCAGAGGCCGTTGCCCGCCGCCCTCACGCTGAAGCTTCACCGCTCCTGGCGGAAACCGCCAAACAACTGCTGAAGCAGCCTTCTACCCCACCACTGACGGCTTTCCCACGACTGGAAAAATTGGTTTACCTGTACAACAGCGACTTTTTCCATCAGCTCCACAGCGATACGTTGATGGCGTTGGGCGATCGCGCTGAGATGAGAACCTACAAAGCTGGGGATGCCATTACCGAAGTGGGTGACACCTGTCGGGAACTGCTGTTGCTGGTGGAAGGGGAGGCCAGTGTTCGCGATCAACGGTCGGAGGGTGTCCCAGGTGAGCGACTCCATCCCGGAAAAATTCTGGATGAGCTGGAGGTCTTGACCCGCAGTCATTCGGACAATACGATCCTGGCCGACAGTGATGGCACGCGGGTGTTGGCGTTACCCGTCGATACGGTTGACGACCTGCTGGAACGAGACTCCGATTTTGCCCGCAGGATTCTGGATCTGGAAAGCCAGCAGCTTCAGCGGTTGATGCGATCGGGGCAGGCCCACGTCTGAATAAATCATTTCATTTCTGAAATAGAAACAGTTTTGTGAGAGAGTCGCGCAGAGCGCTGCTCTCTCACAAAACCTGTAGGTTCAGTCGATCGAAAATGGGGTGTTTGGGGCGTGCATCGCACGCCCCAAACACC
>JBIKWV010000424.1:0-4898 GCA_044356135.1 Elainellaceae cyanobacterium | reverse complement strand
TTTTGACTAAATTGCGCCGATTTTCTCTGAAATGCTGACTGTGTCAGCATTTCAGAGAAAATCGGCGCTAAAATAAAACATGCCGCGAAACGCTCTCTAAGAGAGCGTTTCGCGGCATTACAGGAAAAACAGTCAAAACTCCAGTTAAGGAGATTTCCGCAAAAGAAGCTCCCCGTTGTGTAAGCGGTTCCCCCGCTACGCGCCCCCCCCAGCGGGTATTTTTTCGTAGAAATCTCAAGGACTTCCAAACATAAAACCGTCCCATTGTTGAGTGAGAGGGCGGCTAAGCCACCCTCTCACTCAACAATGGGATGATTGTTTACCGGGAAGTCCCTTACTGTGAACAGCTTCAGGAGCGTTACACGCTGTTCTTGTCAAAATTGGACTGAGGATGAAAAACCGCCTGGACAGGTACCTGGAAAACTGATCAGAGTTGACGGATAGATTTCCGTATCAAACAACGAGCCTGAAGATAGACCCAAAGCCCTAAGATAGACCCAAAGCTGTGTTCAAGAAAAAATTAAGCGACCGGAGAGGTGAATTGACTTGCTGTCGGCGGAAACCTGCCCCCCACGCTTTTTTTGTAATGGTTGTGGCTCTCCTACTGGTGCCCCTGTTCTGGGTCAAAGGAGAGGCACAGCAATCTGTACAGGTTCGAGTGAATCGGGCGCTCGTCGTGCAACGCATCGATGGGCAGGTCACCTTTCAGCACCAGGGGAATTCTCGGCCTGCCAGGATTGGCGATCGCCTCGAGGTGGTGGGCGATAGTATCATCACAGGGGTGCGCTCCGGTGCAGTCCTGGAGGTCGATACAGGCATTGGGTTTATCAACATTTCTGAAAGTACTTACGTTAAAACAAGGCTTTTGAGCTTCGCTCCTGATAACGGGCGGATTACTGACCTGGAGGTGCCCCGTGGGCAGGTGCGGCTGCGACTGCGGCGGTTCACCCATCGTGGTTCTCGCCTGCGAATCCAGACCCCGGCCGGGGTCAGTGCGGTTCGAGGTACCGAATTTGGGGTCAATGTGCAGACTGACGGCAGAATGGGAGTTGCGACCGATTCGGGTCTGGTCAGCGTCAGTGCCCAGAACCAGACGGTAGACGTGCCTGCAAAGTTTCAAAATCTGACTTTCCCCGGAGAGGCCCCCCAGCCCGCTGTTGCATTGAGAGATGACCCCGGACTCAGCTACACGCTGGAACGGCAGATTCGGGGTGGGGTACGACGGATTCGTTTTATTGGTCAGGTTGATCCAGTCAACACCGTTCTGTATCGCAACAATCAACAAACTCTGGACAGGGAAGGGCGGTTTAGCATTACGCTACCTGCCTACTCGTCTCAACGCTTAGAAATTACCGTCATTACCCCCCTGGGACGGGAACAAGTCCATCAAGTCAGGATTGTTCTATGAGCTGGCGTTTTCCTGGAGTTGGGTGGCGGCTTTTGCCCGGTCTACTGAGTCTGCTGGCAGCGATCGCCATGCTCCAGGTGGGTGGCTTTCAACCACTGGAACAAATCGCCTACCGTAGTCTGTTCCAACTGCGTAGCGCACTGCCCTGGGATGACCGTCTGGCATTAATTGCCATTGACGACGCCAGCCTCAAACAACTGGGGCGTTTTCCCTGGCCCCGACAGCAGTATGTGCAATTGTTTGATCAACTGAGCCGGACAGAATCCAGCGTTGTGGTTGTTGATCTGATCTGGTCAGAATCCAGCCCGGTTGATACACAACTGGCAGAAGCCATGATGCAGCAGGGTCAGGTGGTACTGGCCCAGGCATGGGATGCCACGGGCTTGCCGTTGCGACCTGTTCCGAAGCTCGAAGAGGCGGCGATCGCCAGTGGTCACGTCATGACTCAAACAGACGCAGACGGTATCGTTCGACAGGTGAAGCTGCAACTTCAGGGGCACCCAACGTTGGGGATAGGCGCGGTAGAAGCCTATGGTCTGATTCGCCAACCGATTCCCCTGCCCCCCCTCAATCAACCGCTCAACATCAACTGGCTCGGGCCTTCCCAGACGCTCACCCGGTACTCGTTTGTGGATGTGGTTCAGGGCAAAATCCCCCCCCAGACCTTGAGCAACAAGATTTTACTGGTGGGGGTAACGGCAGCCGGATTTGATACGCTGGTCACGCCGTTTAATGAATCTCCCCCGTCCACCAGTGTCTATTTACACGCAACAGTGATCAATAATCTGTTGCAGCAAAATTTTCTGCGATCGCTCAGTCCTGGATGGATTGTTTTCGTGCTTCTGGCCGGAGGCCCAGTTCTGGCCTGGGTGCTGGCGGGATGGAGCATTCGGCAACAGTTCCTGGTGATCAGTGGTCTGTGCGTGGGTTGGGTCGCCTTGAGTCTGCTGCTGCTGCGCCATGTCAACCTGTTGCCGCCCGTTGCGTTACCCCTCCTCCTGTTTTGCGCGACCGCATCGGCGGTGGCCCTGGTAGAACGGCTACGGGAGAATTATCTGCTGCGACGTCAGGTGCAGGCGCTGTGGAACCGCTATCGGCAAGATCTGGTGGTGGCAGATGACAATGCTCGCCATCCGCTCGTCCCGCTCCAGCGATCAACCCTGCCGAATCCCCAGGAATCACTGGTCAGGGTGGCCCAACTGGCGGCACTGGCGGAGCAGTTTGGCCGATCCCAGTCTGCCCAGGCGGCGATCGCCCGCAGTATTTCAACCGGGCTGGTGGCAGCGGATTTGAATGGGGTGGTCTGGTTTTGCAATCCGCTGGCGGTGGAGTGGCTCCAGATTCGGGTGGGCGATCGCCTGGAAGAAAAGCTGGTGCCCCACTGGCTGCCCCCCTCGCAGTGGCAGGCAGGCTTGGCAACCCTGAGGGCAGGGCAGGCAACAACCTATGCCAACTTAAAACAGGATCCTGCCTCGGAAGTTTTGGGAGATGCACTGCACTGGTTTGATCTGTTTCTGGAACCACTGGTGTATGACCCATCCCGCAAGACTGCTGAGCCGGATGGCCTATTGCTGCTGCTGGATGACATTACGGAACGGGCAGAACGGGAGGCCCAGCGCCGAGCGACAGCAGTGGAACTGAAGCAAGCCAAAGAAGCCGCAGAGGTGGCCAATCGAGCCAAAAGCGAGTTTCTGGCCAATATGAGCCATGAGTTGCGCACACCTTTGAATGCCATTCTTGGGTTTACCCAACTCATGAGTTACGATGGCTCCCTCAATGAGCAGCAACAGGAGTCTCTTGACATCATCAATCGGAGTGGGCACCACCTGCTGGAACTGATCAACGATGTCCTGGAGCTGTCGAAAATTGAAGCGGGTAAGGTCAGCCTGAATGAAAATGACTTTTATCTGCACTATCTCCTGGAAAGCCTGGAACAAATGTTTCAGATGAAAGCCTTGGACAAGTGCCTCAACTTTCGATTTGAGATAGCGTCTGATTTGCCTCGCTACATTACAGCCGATGAAGGTAAATTGAAGCAAATCCTGATCAATCTGGTGGGCAATGCCCTTAAGTTCACGGCGGAGGGTCGGGTAGTCGTGGTGGTGCAGCGGGCCTTGAGAACTGCGGCCGATGCTGTGAAGGGTGATGATGTCTCCTGGGTGACGTTTGAAATTGAAGATACAGGTCCCGGTATTGGCCCTGAGGAAATCCAGTATCTATTCAAGGCATTTGTGCAGACGCGGACAGGGCAGCAGTCTAACGAAGGAACTGGCCTGGGCTTGAGAATTAGTCAAAAGTTTGTTCGGCTAATGGGCGGTGAGATTACCGTTGAAAGCACACCGGGCGTTGGAACAACGTTTCGCTTTGAGATTCCAGTACGTCATGCCCAGGAACCCCGGTACCAGGAACCACAGCTCAGGCGTAGGGCGATCGCCCTTGCCCCCGACCAGCCCTCCTACCGCATTCTCATTGCTGAGGATCAGTGGTACAACCAGCAATTGCTGCTGCGCATCCTCTGTCCACTGGGGTTTGACGTTTGCGTTGCCCATAACGGGCAAGAAGCAGTCTCACTCTGGCAAACCTGGCACCCGGATCTGATCCTGATGGATTTGCACATGCCTGTAATGGATGGCTACGAGGCCACTCAACGGATTCGCAACCTTGCGTCACAGCCGTTAGAGGCTGGCTTACCCTCAGGGGATGCGATCGCCCGATGGATATCCACCGAAGTCCCTCAGCCTAAAATTATTGCCCTCACGGCGGATGCCTTTGAGGAGACGAGAAAAACCAGTCTGATTAGAGGTTGCGACGATTTTTTGCGCAAACCCATCCAGGAGGCGCATTTGCTTGAGAAAATTGCAGAGCAGATCGGCGCGTGCTACCGATATGATGAACAAGTTGTGAGTGCTAGCAATAACGCTGAAGCGACCCTGCCATCCCCTGAATCCAGGCACCTCTTGCGTCTTCTCAGTCAGTTGCCCGACTCCTGGATCCGCCAACTGCAAGATGCGGCAATTAAAGGGTTTGACCAGCAAATTCTGCAACTGATTGAGCAACTGCCCCAGGAGTACTCCCCACTGACTACTCAACTGGTTCGCTGGGCAGAAAACTATCAATTCGACAGCATTACTCAATTAATCTCCTGTTTGCTTGAAAACCCACATTAAGGAGATTTCCAGCAATGAAATTAGTAGTTCGCCAAGCGAACTTTGCCTGGTTGAAAAACTTTGCCTGGTTAGCGTGGCGCGCGAAGTGCGCCACGCTAACCAGGCAAAGTTTCTTTGGTGGACTATTAGGGATCTGCTGTTTAATAAAACCCCAGTTTTCACCTGGCGCGGCTAAGCCGCGCCAGGTGAAAACTGGGGTTTTACCGGGTTTTTATTTTATACAGCGCTTCGCGCTGATATATAGCGTTTCTCAGTTGGATGAAGTACGGGGTGCAGGGGCAATGCCCCTGCTTGGGGGCGAAGCCCCCAAACCCCCCGTACCT
>JBIKWV010000423.1:0-4904 GCA_044356135.1 Elainellaceae cyanobacterium | reverse complement strand
ACACCTTCACCCGCTTTTCACGAGTTTTTTCCTAGAGTAGTCAGTGTTCATACGGTAGTCAGGTCGCCTGACTGTAATTTTAGCGGAGCGCCTCTCCAAAGGGGTGGGTCATGTCCCACAATAAAGGCGTTGCAATGGAGAACCTGTCCGTGAAGCGCCCCTTTGGTTTTCGGTTAGAGCAGTACACTTTGAAGCGCCCAGGTGAGGTGCTTCTAGTCAGTGTGCGTGTGGATGGTGAGGACGATCAGGTCGCAATTTTCAAGGGCTTTTCCAGCTCTTTGATGAGGCCCACAGCGTTTGACCCCGATGTGCCCGTTCTGGCTGAGACTGCCGAAATTGTGTCAATCGATCGCTTGCAGGGGCCATACACTCCCCAGTCCCCCCGCTACATTCAACGGGGGTTAACTGTGGAGGAAATGGCAACATTGATGGCTGAAATTGGCGTCTAGGGGACTATTGAGGTTCTCTCTGCTGAGGGATTCGTCAGGAAAAAAGTCTCTGCTCTAATTGATTTCATGGCAGTTTTTTCCTGTTGTCGTAGGGGTGCAATGAATAGCGAGAAGGGAGTTGATTGAGATCCAGCAGAAATGCTGTTTTGGCAAAGCTTCTTTGAACCATCGCAAGCGCTGACCATAAATAAAGTCAATCGGTAGATAGACTTATTTGGCGAGGTGCTATGCTCCTTTTGTGGTGTGTGGAGTAAAGATTCTTATGGTGCTATCCCGTCTTCCTTTTAACCGAAATTCACAATACAACCGGGATGGAGGCCGTCCTTCTGGGCTGCGTGATGACCTGTGGCAGTCCCTCGACCTCCCTGCTGCAAAGTTATTTGGCACCGACGGGATCCGGGGTCGTGTAGGCGATCTACTAACCGCGCCGCTGGCCTTTCAGGTGGGCTTCTGGGCAGGACAAATCTTGCGCACCGATGCAGCTCCTATCATTGTGGGACAGGACTCTCGCAACTCCAGCGACCTGCTGGCCATCGCCCTCTCTGAAGGTCTCACTGCTGCCGGGTTGGAGGTCTGGAATCTGGGCCTTTGCCCGACGCCAGCGGTGGCCTACCTGGCCAGCACGATGGGTGCTGCGGGTGGGGTCATGATCTCCGCCAGCCACAATCCTCCCGAAGACAACGGTATTAAGTTCTTTGGTTCCGATGGCTCCAAGCTGTCAGGTGAACTCCAGGCAAAAATTGAAGGAGCGCTGCGGGGAAATTTGGTGCCGAAGCCTGTGGCAGCGGCAGTAGGTCAACACTATGATCGCTCTGAACTGGTCAGTACCTATACTACCTCTCTGCATGAACCCCTCAACCACGTTAGCCTGGAGGGAATGCGGGTGGTGCTGGATCTGGCCTGGGGGGCGGCTGCCCGTCTGGGGGAATCCGTGTTTAAGGCGCTGGGAGCTGAGGTGATCTGCCTGCACGATCTGCCGGATGGCGATCGCATCAACGTCAACTGTGGTTCCACCCACCTGGGTGCGCTGAAAGCAGCAGTTGAAGTGTATCAGGCCGATCTGGGCTTTGCGTTTGACGGTGACGCCGACCGGGCGATGGCTGTTGATTCCCAGGGGCGCATCGTCGATGGTGACTACATCCTTTATCTGTGGGGTAATGCCCTAAAACAGTCGGGTCAGCTCCCTGAGAACACAATTGTGTCCACCGTCATGGCGAACCTCGGCTTTGAGCGGGCGTGGCAGCAGCAGGGCGGTACCCTCCTGAGAACTGCTGTTGGTGACCAGTACGTCCATGCAGAAATGATCCAACGGGGGGCGGCTCTCGGTGGCGAACAGTCCGGCCACATTCTCTGTCGCCACTACAGTGTGTCTGGCGATGGTCTGCTGACTGCACTGCACATCGCAGCCCTGGTGAAACAGTCGGGCCGCTCTCTGGCGGAACTCCGCGACGACAGCTTCCAGACCTATCCCCAGCTTCTGAGAAATGTGCGGGTGGAAGACCGCGATCGCCGCCTCAGTTGGGAGCAGTGCGAACCCGTTCAACAGGCGATCGAGCAGGCCAATGTGGCAATGGGCGATCGGGGCAGAATCCTGGTGCGGGCATCGGGTACTGAACCCGTGATTCGCGTCATGGTAGAAGCCGCCTGTGCGGAACTGGCGCAGGAATGGACGGAGCGCCTGGTGGCTACGGTGGAACAGCATCTGGCCTGACCCCACCCCAGCCCTCCCCTTGCAAAGGGGAGGGAGTCTTCAGCCTCCCCCCTTTGCAAGGGGGGACTGAGGGGGGTGAGTCCCTAATATCTGTTCCCTGAGCAAAATTGCCTCACTTGCCCTGATCCTGATCCTCCATTGCCTCCAGCACAAACAGTCGCGCCAGTCGGTCGTAGGTGCCCGCACCGATATACATCGGGTACTTGTGCGATCGGCTATACACCCAGATCAACTCTTCCTCCAGGAAAATCCGAATATCCTGGGTCAGGTTTTTGCACTGGGGTTTGAGCGCGTTAGCGGCCTCCAGAGCATCAGTCCACCGCTCAAATTCCTGGGTGTAATCTTTGGTGATGACTTTGAACATAGATGACTCTAAGGAACAGAAATTTAATCAAAACCGGAATTTAGGATACGCTCACCGATAACGGCATAAAAGGGATCGCCACCCCCCATACCCAGCATTTGCAGGAACGCAGGTAGGGTTGAGGAACGATTGATCACCTCAATGTTGCCAAAACCGGGGATTGCCTGAAAGTATTGTTTCACCAACTTGACTCGCTGCTCCTCAGCGGCCTCTCTCCATGCGGCGATCGCCTTCTGATAGAACATGCGATTCGAGAAACTGACGATCGCAATGCCACCGGGCTTTAGAACGCGGTAGATTTCTGCGAACACGGCCTCTGGGCGCTGGAGGTACTGCACTGAGACGGTGTTGAGCACCGCATCAAAGGATTGATCGGGCAGGGGCAGGAGCTGATTCTGGTTGAGATTCTGCACGAAGTAGTGGTCAAGGCGGGGGTTTTTGGCCAGTTCCTCATCGTTCAAACCGTGGCCCTCGACGTGGGCGAAGGTAATCTCGTCAGACAGGTGAGACACCCAACTGCTCATCAGGTCAAAAATACGGGTGTCTGGCTTCAACCGTTCCCGGTAGAGGTCGGTCAACTGTTGGATGAATCCCTCATCGACGTGGGTAACAAATCGAGGGAAGCTGTAGAACAGGGTGTCATCGGATTCGTCGAGCTTGATGCGTTGGTTCGGTTGCAGCATGGTATCGGGAGTCGCAGACTTACTTGGTAATGTTCTAGTGGGTCATTTGGCATGGATATCGCCATTCATTTTGTGGGACGGGCATCTTGCCCGTCTGGGCGGGCGGGACGCCCACCCCACAGAGGTATGGCGATGAGCAAAGCAAATGACCCACTAGACGTGCGGTTGGTTTTGTGGGAGGGGCGCTCAGCACCCCTCCTACAACAACCAACCACACATTTGAAACATGACCGCTTACTTCTTCCAGTGTAAAGAATTGTAGCGAAGGTAAAGCGCTGCCTTCGACTGCGCTTTACCGGAATCCTAACTGTGCAGGAGCCGCAACTTCAGCCGACAAGTTTCCCCCTTTAGCGGCAGCACAATCTGGCCTCCGTGGTGTCTCAAATCTACCGTTTGCGTCTCCTGACCATGAACAACCTCCATTGAAGCAGGCATTGGTTCAGAGCCGTTCTCAGGGGTAACCTGATGAACCCAGACCTTCAACTCCTTCGCACGGTAGCGAGAAAGATCAAACTGAACTGAATTCAGAAGAGCCACAGGCGGCAGCGTGCCCTCACAGCTTTCAAAGCAGGTCGCCCTCGTCACCTCCTCCAACTCCATCTTGGCTGAGGCGGGATGACCGTTCACGACGACCGAATAGCTGATTTCCTGGTTCTGCTGACGCACCTCAACCACAATTCGGGCTGCAAACGCCCCTCGCGCCCAAAATACAATCGGCGCAATCAGCATCACAACGCCCATCACGATCGCCACCGATCGCTCCACTGTTTCCTGCCAGATCACCAGCCCATGCACAAACAGGTTCAGCAAAAACAGGCCGTAGATGCCGAATGCCACGATCGGTCTGCCCAGAAATTGCAGGAAGACACCAATGGGGCGATCGCCCTTCCGCCGACTCGACAGCATTAGCAGAATCGGGAACAGTCCGGCCAGTAGGGGGGCGGCGACCACCCCCAGAAAACTGAGTGGTTCGGTGAAGGACTCCTGCTGCGTCCACAACTGCCACTCCACCAGCCCAAACAGAAACAACACGGGACTGGCGGCTAACCAGAAGCGTCCCTTTGGACTGAAAAGCCAGTCCAGAACTGCATTGCCAAAGGGTAGCGTCCAGTGGGCAGGAGTTTCGGTGGGCAAACCTTCGCGCACCAGACAGAACAGTCCCAGCGCCGTCACAATCGAGGACATACCAATGCCCAGAATAATCAGTCCCGACCCCAGCCAGTGAACCATCGGCCCCAGTTCTGCGGCCAGGGGAACCAGGGCCGTGCTCGACTGCTGGGCCAGAACTTCCTGACCGATCGCCCCATTCACCGCAAACACCCACAGACAGTACAGCACCATCAACGTCGCCTGTGCTGCCATACTTCCCCACAGCAAAGACCGGGCGCTGGTATCACGCCGCAGTACTACCTGAGCACTGTTACTGACACCGAGGTGACCCAGGTATGCCGAGAAAATAACGCCAAATACGATGGTGAGGATGGTTGGATCAAAGCCATGATCCACTGTGAGCGACAGCTGTGAGGAAGCAAAGTTGCTCCAGTGAATATGGGGCAGCGTCATCAGGGACAGCGCCACAATAATACTGATGTTGATGAAGCCAATCAGCAGCGCAAAGGCCACAGTGGAATCGAAGGAGCCGCGCCAGATGAAATAAAAACAGAGACCAAAAATAATCAGTGCCCACAGCTCAGCAG
>JBIKWV010000422.1:0-4905 GCA_044356135.1 Elainellaceae cyanobacterium | reverse complement strand
GAGTTTTCTTGGTCGATGAGCCGTTTACGGATGGGTGAAACGATATGTTGCAACGATTTAGCCATCCTTCCTCCCGAAGCTGATAATGAGAAAGCCATCTTAGAAGCTCAAGGCATTCAATCACTTCTTTTAGCGCCGATCCTCTGTAATCAAGTCCTTTGGGGTTTTATTGGTTTTGACTCTGTAAGGAGTGCTCGTATCTGGGAGCCAGACAGCATTACCCTACTAAAGGTTGTTGGTGAGATTTTTGCAAATTTACTGGCACGGCAGCAAGTTGAACACGCCTTAAGTCGAAGCACAGCTACAAACCGAGCTTTATTAGATGCACTACCCGATTTAGTTTTAAGGATTAATCGAGATAATGTAATTGTAAACTATAAGGCACCTAGGAATTTTAGGCTACTCTTACCCCCAGAGCAGTTCCTGGGGAAAACGCTGTTTGAGGTATTGCCTGAGGCAATCAGCCAACCTGCATTCGAAGCGGTACGAAAAACATTTGTTACAAATGAAACTCAAAACCTTGAGTACTCTCTCACTTTTGATGGCAAAGATTACTTTTATGAAGCAAGATTTGCTAATAGTGATTTAGATGAAGTTATTGCGATTATTCGAGATATTAGCGACAGTAAAAGAGCTGAACTAAAGCTGATTGCGGCAAGAAATCATTTGCAAACTGTCATTGATACGATGCCGGGGTTTGTATTGTGGGTTGGCTGTGATTTAAAATATTTGGGAGTAAATCGGAAGTTTGCAGAAGTGTTTCAGCGATCACCCGAAGAATTTTTAAACCAACCTATTGAATCTATTGGAAATGAGTTTGGTCTCCATGACTTCTTCGTGAATTGCTTTGCAGAGGGATGTAGTAGCAGTGATACTGAAATTGAAATTAATCGAAATGGAAAACGCCAAATTTACCTGGTTATTGCTCAACCTTATCAAAAACAAGAGAGCGAATCCATAATCGTTGTTGGAGTTGAAATTACTCAACTTAAGGAAACCCAAGACTATCTGCAAAGACAGCTTGAAGCAATCGAAGCATCCGTAGATGGAATTGCTTTCTTTGTTTTCCTTGATAATAACTACGTTTTTCAATACTTAAATCCAGCATTAATACGGATGTTTGGTTATGAGCGGCAGGAAGATCTTATTGGGAGAAGCTGGAGAAGCCTCTATTGCCGAGAGGAAGTTAGGAGGATTGAAGAAGATATTCTCCCACTATTAAGCCGAGAAGGTTCATGGAAAGGGGAGTTGACCGCTAAGCGAGTAGATGGAAAGATTTTTCTGCAAGAAATTTCGTTCTCTATCAATTCAGATGGTTCATTAATCGCAGTGAGTCGAGATGTTACCCAACGTAGGCAAGCAGAGGAAGTAAACCGCAAAATTAAAGAGCAGCTTGAATTGCTAATTCAAGCCTCAAATGATGGCTTCTGGGACTGGGACTTTGAAACCAATCAGATTTATTTCTCACCACGCTGGAAGGAGATGCTGGGGTATCGTGACGATGAACTTACTAATGCAATTGAAACGTGGGATAGTTTGATTTTTGAGACAGACCGGGCGATCGCTTTACAGCTTTTGGATGATTATAACTCCAGCAAAGTTCCCCGGTTTGATATGGTACAGAGGTTTTACCATAAAAATGGTTCGACGGTATACGTCTTGTCGCGAGCCATTCATCTCAAAAATGTTGATGGCCAGGTAACTCGTATGCTTGGAGCACATACAGATATTACTGACCTGGTGAAAATGCAACAGGCATTAACCGATAGTGAGAAAAAGTATCGATCTGTCGTTGATACTATTGCTGAAACTTTGTTTCAAATAGATTGTACTGGAAACTTTATTTTTTTGAATCCTGCATGGCGTGAACTGACAGGCTATTCAGTAGAGGAAAGTTTGAACACCAATTTTGTAGGTTATATCTTCCCAGAAGACCGCCAAAAAAGTCTAGATTGTTTTTATCGATTGGTTAGCAATGAGCAGGCCAATTGTCGATTAGATGTTCGCTGTATTACACAAGATGGGGAAACCCGTTGGGTAGATGTTGTTGCTCGGACAGTGGAGGAACGAGGTATAGTTGTTGGAGTGGCTGGAGCACTCAGCGATATTACTATCAGGAAGCTGTCAGAGGAGAAAATGTTAGTTGCTCTAGAACGAGAACGAGAACTCAATGAATTGCGGTCACGATTTATTTCTGTCACTTCCCACGAATTCCGAACTCCTTTGACCGTGATCGCCTCCTCTGCAGGTATTCTGGAAGAATATGGTGATCAGGTTACTCCTGAGCATCTCCGCCGTCATCTGAGACGAATACATAATAAAGTTGTTGAGATGGATCAACTCCTTGATGATATTCTCTTTATTAGTCGCGATGGAGCAGGTAAACTGTCCTTCAATCCAACCATTTTTGATGAGATTCAGTTCTGCCAAGAGATTGTTGAGGATATTCAATCAAGTACGATTTATCATCGTATTCTACTTCAGGTAACTACTGATCGTGAGTCAGAATCTTCAGAATTCATGCAGCCTTACTTAGACCAACATTTGTTACGACAAATTTTGAGCAATCTTTTATCTAATGCGGTCAAATATTCCCCTGAAGGGGGAAACGTTTATTTCGAGTTATTACTGGATTCTGAAAAAACTGTTTTTCGCGTTAGCGATGAAGGAATTGGCATTCCTGCCGAGGACTTACCTTATATTTTTGATGAATTTCACCGCGCTAGAAACATTGGTGTGATGCCAGGAACTGGTCTTGGTTTGGCTGTTACAAGGCGGTGTGTCGATCTCCACAAAGGCAGGATTCACGTAGAAAGCACATTAGAAAAAGGCACAACTTTTACTGTAATCATACCAAAAGTTTTGCTCTGAAACAGTTGCAGGGCAGTAATATTCTAGTACTACCTGGCTGAAATTTACCCATGTTTGTTGATGTGGTGCGCTTTGTGCGCTGTATTAACAAACACGGGTTAACTTAAGTTGTCGAGTGCTAGTGGGTTGTCTGGTATAGGCATCGCCATTTCGCCTTCATCCTAAATCCCTCTCCCGTTGGGAGAGGAACTTCTAATCCGGCTCCCCTTCTCCCATAGGGGCTGGGGGATGAGGGAATGGCGATATAGATGCCAAATACCCCACTAGTTGGATCATCAAGAAATCTATAGCCCTTCTCAAGCAGGTCAAGTGTGTGAATGAGGAGTGCAGGAGTTCTGCTCTCTACATAGAAGCATTGCCTTCCACTCTCTTTACTTCACCAGCATGGAAAGCTCTCTCAATAAAAACACTTAGACTTCTTCATCGCAGAAAATCTGTGCTTTCACCGATGATTTGATTATAGCTTATCAATTATCAATATCTTGTTTAGTTGAATCTTGTTGTAGTACCTCAAGGAGCCTGTAATTCGAGATATTGATTACATTCGCATCTCGTGTTGGAACTTTATCTCATAGTTTATTTAATGCTTCTATTAGGTTTTGCTTTGAGCTGAGATGATTTGGGTAAGAAGTTGTAATACCTCACGTCG
The DNA here is from genome assembly GCA_044356135.1 of Elainellaceae cyanobacterium. Classification (GTDB taxonomy): domain Bacteria; phylum Cyanobacteriota; class Cyanobacteriia; order Elainellales; family Elainellaceae; genus CAZVXA01. Next base: position 1,385 of record JBIKWV010000422.1, on the reverse strand, counting down.
CAACTTCTCTTTTCAAATTATGGATTATTTTTTCTTAAGATTGAAATCTCAGGCAGGAAAGAGTAATATTTACTCTTTTCAATTTCAATGTGAAATCTTCTTTTACACCAAAGACCGTTCTCTCTAAGATTATTGTTGAAGCCAGTGATTCATCGAGCAGTTTGTGTATATTTTGATTAGCAAATACTGCTTTAGAGAATGGAGACAATGTCCTTACATTGTTGAGTTGTGTTATGTGAGGATCTTCTGGCTTCATAGCCTTTTCTGAACTTGTTGAAACACAAAAATGAAAATTTTGAAAGCATCTACTAATAGCGCTCCAGATTTAAATCAGCCTCGCTTTGAAATTCGTGATTTAGGTTCATCCTCATCATCTGCTGAGGGACAGGATGTGATTTGGGGATTATCGCAAGCCCCTAAATTATTACCTTCTAAATATTTCTACGATGACCGTGGATCACGGCTGTTTGAGCAAATTTGTGATTTGCCAGAATATTATCCAACCCGTATAGAAGCTTGGATTCTGAGGCACTATGCTGTTGAGATCGCGCAATGTACCGGAGCCTGCGATCTAATCGAGTTGGGAAGCGGGAGTTCAGCGAAAACACGTTTGCTACTAGATGCCTATCAACAGCACGGATTTGCTTTGTACTACCAGCCCATTGACGTGAGTTCTAGCATCCTTAGGGAAAGTGCTGAGCGATTGATGATTGAGTACCCAAACCTCAGTGTGCGAGGGGTGGTTGCTACCTATGAGCAGGCTTTGGCTGGCCTTCCCACCACCAGCTTGCCACACCGAATGTTGATTTTTTTGGGTAGCAGCCTGGGAAATTTCACTCCTGTAGACTGCGACCAGTTCATGTCTCAAATCTCAGCAGTTCTTGCTGCGGGTGATTACTTTCTATTGGGAGTTGATTTGCAAAAAGGCAGCGAGATTTTAGAACCAGCCTACAACGATAGTCAAAATGTCACCGCTGCATTCAACCTCAATATGTTGACGCATCTTAATTGGCGGTTTCAGGGCAATTTTGATGTCAACCTGTTCACTCACCAGGCGATCTACAATCAGGATGACTCTCAGATCGAGATGTACCTCCATTGCCATCAAGACCATCAAGTGACCCTAGACACGCTAGATTTCAGCGTTTCCTTTCAGGCTGGAGAGAGAATTTTAACTGAAATTTCTCGAAAGTTTGACCTTGAAGTCATACAGTCTCAGCTCGCATCTCATGGGCTAAGTCCGATTCAAACGTGGGCTGATCCAAAGTATTGGTTTGGATTGATTCTCTGTACCAAGATTTAAGTCTTAGTAGTTCTTCATATGCCTTCAAATTGCACCTCATCAACAAATAGAGCGTAGATTTTTGATTCCTTAGTCCGCTATC
>JBIKWV010000421.1:0-4906 GCA_044356135.1 Elainellaceae cyanobacterium | reverse complement strand
GCCTGCGCGGGCAAGATGCCCACCCTACGAGATGGTATATGGACTTCAGCCGCAGACTACTAGCCTTTCCACTTCACCCTGGGCAGAATCTCTTTCTCATCTACCCGATGCTTGTACTTGACTGAGAAGTTCAATAGCGAGTCGAGCAGCGAGTCAGACAGGAAGTGGGGCTGCAAACCAAGATCGAGGAGCTTAGTATTCTTCGCGTTGAAGTAGTGCTCTTCTTTCTCAATGCGGGGGTTTTCCAGATGATTGATCTCGACCTTCAGACCGAGAGAAGCCCCGGCTTTTTGCACCATTACCGACAGATCGCCAACACTGAAAAGTTCGGTGAACTGGTTGAAGACGCGGAACTCACCCGGAGCCGCCGGATTGTTCACGGCAATTTCAATACAACGCACAGTATCCCGAATGTCCAGGAAGCCACGGGTCTGGCCACCTTTGCCGTAAACCGTCAGGGGGTGACCGATCGCCGCCTGAATGCAGAAGCGGTTCAGCGCGGTACCGAATACGCCATCGTAGTCCAGGCGGTTGATCAGCAGGTCATCCATGCCTGTCTCTTCGGTCAACACACCGTAGACCACGCCCTGGTTCAGATCCGTTGCCCGCAGACCCCAGATACGGCAGGCAAAGTGGATGTTGTGAGAGTCGTGAACCTTGCTCAGGTGGTAGTAGGAGCCGGGTTGTTTGGGATAGGGGAGGGTGTCTTTGCGACCGTTGTGTTCGATCGTGATGTAACCCTCTTCAATGTCGATGTTAGGGGTGCCGTATTCGCCCATCGTGCCCAGCTTCACCAAATGGCAGTCGGGGAAGTGCTCCTTCATCACGTAGAGCAGGTTGAGGGTACCCACGACGTTGTTCACCTGGGTCAGGACAGCATGTTCCCGGTCAATCATGGAGAATGGAGCCGATCGCTGTTCCCCAAAATGCACAACGGCATCAGGGCGGAACTGGAGCATTGCTTTTTCCAGGAAAGCGTGGTTGCACAGGTCACCAACAAATAGATCAATTGTTTTACCCGTCAGATCCTTCCAACGCTGGAGTCGGCTCTGGATGGGGGCGATCGGGGTCAGCGTTTCAATACACAGTTCATTGTCCCAGTGCCGCCGGATGAGACTGTCTAAGATGCCAACTTCGTATCCCCGATTTGACAGGTGCAGCGCTGTTGCCCACCCGCAGTAACCATCGCCACCAATGACTAGGACTCTCATGATGCTCACTTCTATGCCGATACTCCGGTAAATTTACCAGAGTTCGGCCCCCTGTAGACTATCGCTAAGGGATTATTCCTTCGAATCCGTCAGGCTCTTTTTGGCCGTCTCCGTTAGTTGGTGAAGGGCTGCAAAGTCTGGTACAGAGGCCGTCTCTGCCGTTCTCAGCCAGAGCAAATACTCAATGTTTCCCGCTGGCCCCAGCAGCGGTGACCAGGTGAGTCCCCCGTATCCCCAGCCCAGCGCTTGGGCGGCACTCAGGACATGGGCGATCGCCGCTGCCTGGGTCTTCGCATCCCGCACCACCCCTTTCTTGCCCACCTTCTCCTTGCCCACTTCAAACTGCGGCTTCACCAGCAGCACCACTTCACGAGGGGAGGTTAAGAGTGACCACAGCGCAGGTAATACTTTGGTTAACGAGATGAAGGACACATCTGCCACACCCAGGTCAGGACGAAGGTCGGCTTCAGTATATAGTTCCTCCGGAGTCAGGTGTCTCAAATTGGTACGCTCCCGCAGCACAACGCGCTCGTCCTGGCGCAGGCTCCAGGCCACCTGGCCATAGCCCACATCAATGCCGTAAACTTTTGCGGCTCCTGCTTGCAGCAGACAGTCCGTAAACCCTCCGGTGGAAATTCCCCCATCCAGACAGATGCGGCCTGCTACAGGAATTTGAAATTCGGTCAGCGCCTTTGCCAGTTTCTCACCACCTCTGGAGACGTAGGGCGATCGCGCCTTCACCTCAATTGCTGCCGCGATGTCAATTTCTGTCCCCGGCTTATCCACCATCTGCCGATTTACCCGCACCGCCCCCGCCCGAATCAGGCGCTGCGCCTGCTGTCGAGAATCGCAGAGCTGTCGTTCCACCAGCAGCGCATCGAGGCGTTGTTTCGTCATACTTCCACCCGACTCAATCCGGTTCCAACCGCAGGCAGCACCACCGTAAATACGGTTCCCTTCCCTGGCGTGCTATCAACATGAATGTGGCCCTGATGGTTCTCGGTGATCACCTTGGCGATCGCCAACCCCAACCCTGAGCCTGTGCCCGTTTTGCCATGGGAGCGAGCCGGATCAACCCGGTAGAATCGGTCGAACAGGTAAGGCAGGGCTGCTTCAGGAATTCCGTACCCCGTATCTTTAATCTGTACCTGGATAGATGAACCGGTTGGCTTCGCTCGTTGAACGAGAACGTCTACGCTTCCATCCGCCGGAGTATACTGCACTGCATTGCTGATCAGGTTCGTGAACAGACGAATCAACTGATCATGATCGCCCTGGATGATCCATCCCTCAGACGGTGGGTCAAATGTAAGTGTTAGCGTGACTTTCTTTTCAGTGGCGATCGCCATCTGCTCTTCCACCACCTCCTCCAGCAGGTTATCCAGCGGAAGGCGATCGCTCTTCATCTGAATCATGCCACTGTCCTGCCGCGCCAGAAACAGCAGGTCGTCCACCAGGCGTCCCAGACGCCGCGTCAGCCGTTCGACCACCTTCAATTGCTCCTGCTGTTCCACCGGATCGGGGTCGGGATCCGACAGGGCAACCTGGACATTGGTTTGAATAACCGCGATCGGGTTTCTCAGTTCATGGGAGGCGTCGGCGGTGAATTGCTTCAGCCGCTGATAGGAGTCGCGCACCGGGGCGATGGCCAAACCCGACAGTAGCCAACCGATTGCAGCCACCAGTGCCACCACCAGGGTCGTTCCCAGGCTTAAGTCTCGAACTAATTGCCGAGTGGGTTTGGTCACCTCGAACCAGGGATGGCTAACCCGCAGGTAACCCACTACCTGCCGCCCCACCGCCACCCGCTGGGTCACCTGCCGCAGCACAAAGGGCACCGGATACAGCGCAAACGGCGCATTTTCCTCTGCTTCCCGAATCTCGACTTCCACCGTTTCACCTTTGGAGTTAACGTGGAGCGGGATCACCAGCGGGGCAGAGAAGGTAGACCAGAGCAAATCCCCCGTGGGGCTGAACCACTCCAGGTCAATGTGGTCGTCTTCCACTGAATCGGCATTGTCCCGAAAACTGGCTTCCACGTTGACCCGCTGCGGTGCGCCGGGAGGGGATTCGATGACGAGCGATCGCACCACCACTTCCACCACATGATTCAGCGTGTCGTCAATCCGCTCAATCAGCGTTGTACGGACATAGAGGTAGAAGCCGCTGGCAAATAATAGAAGCAGCACAGCGGTAACGGTGGTATACCAGAGGGCAAGACGGCGGCGGGTGGTTTGAAACATGATTAGCGAGGCAGACCAGAATAATTTGGATAATCACCCTGAACCGCCCTTCTACCCCCATAAATCTCTATGCTCGATCTACCATTCTCGCCCAAAAAAGCTATGTTAGACTGAATTTGAGTTTAGATTCGGTTGACAAGTTTGTTAGTTTGTTTGACAGGCATTGCTCCGAATTCCGACCTCTTCAACATTTCAATTCGGAGTTGCTCCATGTCGATTTACGTAGGTAACCTCTCCTATAAGGTTACGCAGGAAGATCTCGAAACCGTTTTCGCCGAGTACGGCACTGTAAAGCGGGTTCAGCTTCCAATGGACCGCGAAACTGGTCGGATGCGCGGCTTTGGTTTCGTCGAAATGTCCTCTGACAACGAAGAGCAGGCGGCAATTGACGCCCTCGACGGTGCTGAGTGGATGGGACGCGAACTGAAAGTTAACAAGGCACGTCCCCGTGAAGAAAAGCGTCCTTCGGGAAGCTGGGGCGGTGGCGGCGGTGCTCGCAGCGACTTTTCCAGAAGCGGTGGCCGGGGTGATCGCGGCTTCTAAAAGCTGATCTAAAAAGTGGGGGTGGCGCTGCAGCGCCACCCCCACTTTTTCAGGTCATCAAAAAATCAGCCCAGACTGAAAAAAACAGTCTGGGCTTATTCTGTTATCTCTCGACCAAATGTCAGCCGATAAAAAAAGGATGGCCAACGGGATTGATAGAGGAATTGAAAGACTGGTCTTTATAAATCCCTGAGTCTCAGGGGGTGACCAGCGGCTTTTATACGGATACTGATTAAAATAGCGAATTTGAATCTGTCCTATTCAGAAACTCCTCGTTTCTTCACTTTTCGTGATTGCCCTTAACAAAGGTTAATCGCTGCATCCCCCAGACCACGCCGACACCCGTCGCACTGCTCAGGAGGCCAAAGCTAAGCTGGGTCTGTCCGGCAAAGACACAGCCAATACCAGCAATCAACAGGGCGATCGCCACTCCCTGAGCAATCCCCAACACCAGACTCATCCGGCGCGTCATCAGCTCATACTGCCGGATCAATTCCCCCGGTTCCAGTTGAGCTGCAGAGGCATGAATTTTGGACTGTAGCGAACGATATTTCACCAGGTCAATCTGGTAATAGGTTCCGAGTGTCTCATCGCGCAGACTGGCAACAGAATGCAGGCCAAACTGTTTGGCATGGGCGATCGCCTCTCGAATCTGACGTTTGGTAGCCACCGGGCGTAGTGCTTCAAACACAGATTCCCGGTAAACTCCTGTCTTCGCCATTTCCAGAATTTGCTCAGTCAATTCCGCTCCCGACAGTCGCCGCGCGATCGGACTGTTGGTCTGTTCCACTCAATCTGCTCCTGTCAATCCCTCACCAGTAATTCTGTACCAAAACTTGCAGGACAACAACTTTTCACACCGATTCCATTGGTTGGAGAGGCGGTTTTTTATTGCTGGAATGCCTGCGA
>JBIKWV010000419.1:0-4908 GCA_044356135.1 Elainellaceae cyanobacterium | reverse complement strand
AACTTTGGTTCGATCTCAGCGCAAAGCGCTGTAGAGATATTCCTTATAGGGATGAGTTTCATAGTTCATTTAACCACACTCAGCAGGTAGCCATGATAAAGCTTGCAACCTCAAAAGCTGTTCCGCCCACGCAGCAGACAGAAAAGCTTTTGGGGTTGTAATGGGTAATCCTTGATCCATCATCCAGCAGCGCTGCCGTTCACGCAGTTGGCTGCGGTCGCAAGTTCTCAGTGAACCTTCCCACTTTTTTAACGATCGCTGTAATCCAGATAACACGCCCACGGATGGGAGCCGATGCTACAGTGCTAGCGGTAAGTATTGGCACACCAAATACTGAATTGAAACCTACACTGTTTTCACATAAATGGATCAGGGGTGCAGGGGGTAATGCTGTCTGCGTGGGGGTTCCACCCTCACTTGTCCAAGTGAAATTGGCTGTAAATAAATTGCGTGTGACAGGTTGTTCAGAGGTGGATCAGACACATTGTTGATCGGCCTGAGTCTGTGCGCTGATGAAGAATTGGCAGGTCGGTGGACGCAAGTCGCTGAATCGGTATTGTCCCTGTTTCTGATACGAGAGTGATAGCAAAACCATGACTGAAACTATTCGTTTTTCTCAATTCAATGCGTCTCTCAATCGTGCGGCTGAAGGTCAAATTATTAACGATTTTTTGAATCCTGCGACTCCTGACAGTCGCGGTACCACTACACCTCAGGACGTGCGTGTGCAGCAGGCTCGAACTGTTGCGGAGATGATTCAGCGCACGAACCCGGATGTTTTGTTAATTAACGAATTTGATTTCTTCACTCCCGATCCTAACCGGGCAGTACAGCTCTTTCAGCAAAACTTCCTCTCCATCAGTCAGAATGGGGCTACTCCGGTCAGCTATCCCTACTTCTACATCGCACCCTCCAACACGGGCATTTCCACGGGATTTGACCTGAACAACAATGGGGCTGTTGTTACCGCAATTACCAACGGTGTGGGTGCGCCCGGTTATGGCGACGATTCGTTTGGGTTTGGAACCTTTCCGGGGCAGTTTGGCATGGTGCTGCTGTCAAAGTACCCAATTGACACGACCAATGTCCGCACCTTTCAGAATTTTCTCTGGAAGGATATGCCGGGAAATCTGCTGACCAGCGACCCCACGGTGGACAATCCCGCCACGCCCGTCAGCGAAAACCTGGGGCAGTTTTACACGCCAGAGGAGCAGGCCGTCCTGCGGCTTTCCTCAAAGAGCCACTGGGATGTACCGATTCTGGTCAACGGTCAGACCATCCATGCACTGGTGAGCCACCCCACACCTCCGGTGTTTGATGGCCCGGAAGACCGCAACGGCAAGCGCAACTATGACGAAATTCGCTTCTGGGCCGATTACGTCACCCCCAGTCAGGGCGGCTATATTTACGACGACAAAGGCAGAACAGGGGGATTGCGGCCCGGTTCCAGCTTTGTAATTATGGGCGACCAGAACGCCGAGGCGTATGACGGAGATGCCTTCCGGGTGGGCGATCGCAACGCCATTCTGCAACTCCTGCAAAACCCCAACGTCAACACCAACTTCATTCCCGCCAGTCCCGGCGGCCCCCAGCAGGCTGCACTCCAGGGCAGAATTAACCTTACCCATCGGGGTAATCCGGCCTTTGACACCGCAGACTTTGCCGATACCTCACCGGGCAACCTGCGGGCGGATTACGTCCTGCCCTCGAGCGACCTGCAAGTTACCAATTCCGGTATTTTCTGGCCTACCAACACCGACCCCCTGTTCCCACTGGTGGGCACCTTCAACCCCGCTTTGTGGAACGGTTTCCCCAGTTCTGACCACCGCCAGGTGTTCGTCGATTTGCGCACAGGTGCAACGCCTTCAGGGCGCACAGTGGTCGAGGCTGATTCTGCGGGACAGGTGATTTTCCCAACGGGGTTCACGCCTGAAGGAAATGCAGGGACGATCGCAGGCACACCCGTCGCTGTGGGCGGTCTCTCCGGCATCACCTACGATGCAGCCAATAATCGATACTATGCCATCTCCGATGATCGCTCCTCCAACGCTCGCTTCTACACCGCCACCATCAACCTGAGTGATGGCAGGCTGGATACTGGAGATGTGACTTTCACGAACGTCACCCAACTGAAGGACGCAACCGGAAATCCCTTTGCCACCAACAGTCTCGACCCCGAAGGCATCGCCCTGACCCGCAATGGCACCGTGTTCGTTTCCTCAGAAGGAGAAGTCAGTGCAGCGCGGGTGCTGAATCCGTTTATCAACGAGTTCAATCTGACTACGGGGCAACAGGTGCGATCGCTACCGATTCCCGCCAAATTCCTCCCAGTGATTCAGGACACGAATGGAAACGGTCTGCTGAATCCGGGGGAAACCCAACTGGCAGGCGTGCGAAACAATCTGGCGTTTGAAAGTCTGACCATCACTCCCAACCAGCAATTCCTGTTCGCCGCTACGGAAAACGCCCTGGCCCAGGACGGCCCTGTGGCCTCGCTGACCGCAGGAAGCCGCAACCGCATCGTCCAGTACAATCTGGTGACGGGCCAGCCGGAGAAGGAATACCTGTACGTCACCGATCCAGTGGCGCTGCCGCCCAATCCCGCCACCGGATTTGCCACCAACGGTCTGGTGGAACTGCTGGCGATCGACGATCGCGGCACCTTTCTGGCCCTGGAGCGGTCGTTCTCTGCTGGGGCGGTGGGCACTCCCGGCAACACGGGCAACACGATCAAGCTGTACGAGATCAGCCTGCAAGGGGCGACCGACATCAGCTTCTTTGACTCGCTGAACAGACTCAGTGCCGCTGGTTTGGAAAGAATTCGCCCGGTACAAAAGCGCCTGCTGCTGCACTTTGACGATCTGAAATTACCCACGGGAACCGACAACATCGAGGGCATCAGCTTTGGGCCACGCTTGCCCGACGGGCGGCAGTCGTTAATTATCACCAGTGACAATAATTTCAGCGCTACCCAGTTCACCCAGATTTTGGCGCTGGATGCGGAAATTCTGCCGACGGCCATTCCCACTGTGGAAACTCGCCCCGACCTGCTGGATGACGATGAGCAGGATGCGGACGCAGACGACCCCGCGATCTATGTCCACCCCACCGATTCGGGTAAGAGCCTGGTGATCACCGTTGTCAAAAATGGTGGCCTGCGGGTGTACGACCTGGGTGGTTCCCTGGTGCAGACGATCGCCCCTGACGACATCCGCTACAACAACGTGGATCTGCTCTACGGCGTCCAGTTGGGCCACGAGAAAGTGGATCTGGCAGTGGCGACCGATCGCAATAACGACAAGCTGGTTTTCTTCAAGATCAATCCCAACAATCCCGCCGCCTATCTGGAAGACATCACCTTCAGCGGCATCAGCACCCTGTTCCAGGCGACTCCCTTCCAGCCCCCCTACGCCGCCGATGAGCGCAGTGCCTACGGCATCGCCACCTACCGCAGTCCTGTCTCAGGTGAAGAATACGTCTTCGTGAACCGCCGCGAAACCGGGGACATGGTGCAGGTGAAACTGGTAGAACGCAACGGCAAAGTAGATGTCGAACGGGTTCGCAACTTCACCGTCCCCATCCCAGCGGGTGCGCCAGCGGACACCGACCCCCAGCTCGAAGGCATGGTGGTCGATCAGGAGAAAGGCATCCTCTACATCGGTCAGGAAAATGTGGGCATCTGGCGCTACGAAGCGGAACCCAACGGCAGCAACACAGGAGTTCTGATCGACAGGGTGAAAGACCTGGGCGGCAAGCACCTGACGGATGACGTGGAGGGACTGACCATCTACTACGGAAAGGATGGGACAGGCTACCTGCTGGCCTCCAGCCAGGGCGACAACACCTTTGCGGTCTACACCCGTGACGGCAACAACCAGTTCCTGGGACGGTTTGCCATCGGCTCCAACAACACCATCGACAGCGTACAGGAGTCCGACGGAGCCGATGTGATCAACGTGCCCCTCGGCCCCAATTTCCCCTTCGGCCTGTTTGTCACACAGGATGGCTCCAACGATCCCCCGGTACTGGTGGAGGACGACGGTGAGCTGGAAAATATCAACTCCAACTTTAAGTTCGTCCCCTGGCAGAACATCGCCAACACTTTCCCCAACCCCCTGCAAATTGACACCACCAGCTACAATCCTCGCAGTCCCCGTCCTGCGTCTCTCCCCGATGGTGCGTTTAGCAGTAAGACCACAAAAAATTCCACAGTCTTAACGACGCGCAGTCTGTTCCGGGGCAAGGTCACCTTTGAGGTTTTCTGCGACGCCAATTTCAGCGCGATCGCCAGCAAAACCACCGCCACCGTGACAGACCCCAACCAGTCCGTTCAGGTGAAGCTCAAACACCTGCATCCCAGCACTCTCTACTACTATCGGGTCACCGATGCAGCGGGGACGAAGGTGACGGGTCGGTTTGAAACGGCTGCCAAGAAGGGTAATCACCACAAAAACGAGAATCTACTGCGGGGCAGTGATGGCAGCGATCGCCTCCTGGGAGACAGCGGCAAAAATTCCCTGTTGGGCGATGGTGGCAACGATCGCCTGGACGGTGGGCGCGGCGATGACCTGCTGCGGGGTGGCAGCGGCAGAGATAGCTTTGTCCTCGCTCCCAACGCTGGAATCGATACGATTCTCGACTTTGAGGATGGGCTGGATCGGATTGAGTTAACCGGAGGACTGACCTTTGACCAGTTGACGATCACTCAGGGAACCGGGAGCGATCGGGCCAATACGCTGATTGGGATTAGGGATACCAATCAACTCCTGGCAGAGATGATCGGGGTTCAGGCGAATTCCATCACCAGCGGTGATTTCATTCCAGTTAGCTGAGCTTCTGGGGGTGAACCCTACCCAATGGGCATTGCTGCTTGGGAGGATGAATTTTTGTAGAGAGCCGCGCTAAGCG
>JBIKWV010000013.1:0-15417 GCA_044356135.1 Elainellaceae cyanobacterium | reverse complement strand
GGTCTGATGCGGTACCTTCAAATGTTCTCAGTCGGGTGGGAGGATATGCTATTGTCCACACCACTAACCCGCGTGATAGATGGCGGGATTGGTTAGGCACTGCTAGGGAAGCAGCAACAGAAGTTAGGGCTATATACAGAGAGTTTGGCAATTAATAGCATAGAAAAACTATATATGTTTTGGTAGAGCTTGTGTTGCCCACACGCTGTCTAACAATTCTGGTGCAGCGGATTGACCGAAACCGCTTGCGGTGTTGCAAAGTTATCGGCAACCGCTGACCAGAGCCGTTAGTATAGCTGGGTCTTGATGAGGCAAAGTTTGAAAGCGCAGTTAGATTTCAATTCGATTGCCATCTTATTTGCCATCTTATAAATACGTATGCATAAAGGAGGTATTGCTCCGGTGTAGATAGTTCGCTGTAAAGCTCACGATTCAAGGTGTTGTTAGATATGAAAATCGACATTGTAATTGTCTACATTCAGCGGTATCGCAACGGACATGAGGCTCATTTTGTACCGCCGCTTACGGGTATTCATCTTGCAGCACTGACCCCAGCCAAGCACACGGTTCGAGTGATTCATCAGCAGGTTGAGCCCGTAGACCTCGATAGTGACGCAGATGTCATCGTGCTCTCCTTCTTCAGTGGCTTTGCACCGGAAGCGTATCGCTTAGCAACTGAATACCGGAAACGCGGCAAGATTACAATCGCAGGGGGTCCTCATGTGACGTTTGCCCCAGAGGAAGCCCTAAGATTTGTCGATAGCGTTGTGATTGGTGAAGGCGAGTCAGTTTGGGAGCAGATCTTCCAGGATATTGAACAGGATAGGCTCCAGCTACGCTACACAGGCAAAGCCATACCGCTCACCTATATTCCCACTCCCCGTTACGATCTCCTCCCCCCACAATACTTCGTTCGTCGAGTTGTGCAAGCGACGAGAGGATGCCCGTTCACCTGCTCCTTTTGCACCGTTCCCACCCTAAATCCGGGCTTTCGCACCCGCCCAATTGAAGCAGTTCTCAATGATATCCGCTACAACAACTTCAGAGGGTGGTGGCAACGCAAGCTGGTCTGGTTCTGGGATGATAATTTGACGGCAAATCGACCTTACATCAAGGAACTGCTACGCCAGATGATACCACTGCGAAAGTGGTGGTTGACCCAAGCCAGCATGGACATCACCCAAGATGACGAACTGCTAGACCTGATGCGCGACTCCGGTTGCATCGGAATTTTTTTCGGGATTGAGTCGTTTGGGCAGGAGTCCTTGGCGGATGCAGGCAAACGTCAAAATAAGGTGGCAGAGTACCGAAGCAAAATTAAAAAGCTGCACGATCGTGGCATTGGGGTGATGGCAGGGTTCATCTCTGGTTTGGATGGAGACACGCCGGAGAGTATTCGAGACATGGCTAACCAACTTGAGGAGATTGGGGTTGATGTGCCCTTTCTGAGCATTCTTACGCCTTTCAAAGGCACGCGATCGTACTCGAAAATGGTAGAGACTGGTCGGTTGCGTTCAGATTTAGGGTGGGAGTTTTACAACGGGTATAACGTGACTTTTGTGCCGAGTAAAATGACTCCTACAGAGCTTTTACACGCCCATCGAGATTTGTGGCGATCAGCTTTCAGTCTGAGATCGATCGTTCGCAGAATTGGCAGATCCTTACTTACTCTACGTGGAGGTGCAGTGATGATGTGTGGCATCATGAACGTATTCTATGGATTGAAGGCTCTCACAAATAACGAACCGATTAGCTTCGAGGGAACGGATCACTATCAATCGATTCGTGAGTCCATCGGTTCGATCTCGCTTAGTCTTCAAGATATTGAGTCAAGGTAGTGCGGTCACAGGCAATGTCTTGTGGTTTAAGTCCTCTGCTTCAACAGTCGCCAGCTAACCCTTGCATGCACCGGACGGACTGTTAACCTCTGGCTTGGTTCCAATGTGATCTGCCGTCGGTGACGCTCTCCGTTATACCGCTGAGTCCTCGATGGTGAAAATACTTGAAGGTCATCTGTTTGTCGTACATCTATCCGTATTCAATTCATTTAAGTAAGTGGGCGTGGAAAAAGTCGAAACCCAAAAAGCTGTTCCGCCCGCGCAGCGGGCGGAACAGCTTTTTGGGTTTCAAGTTTAATCGCGCCTTCCTACTTAAGTGACTCTATTGCTTTTAGAATTAAATCAGTGTAGATTCCGGCTTACGACCCTGAACTCCTGGACTAAGGTCAAGCAGTATATGCCTCTTGAAATACACAAATACATATGGAGTGAAGAACGTCTAGTACAAGTCGAAACTCAACCCAATCACATTAATGGCGTTTTGGATGTAATTCAAGATGTGCAGAGAAGTTCAAATCTAGACTGGGAAGATGTTTATTCGGCTTACTATGAGTGCGAAGAGGACGGAACAATCACTTTTTATGAAGGAGAGAGTGCAGAAGCAGGTAATCCTGGTGTATGGACTTACGTTGTGTATGATTGTCTTGAAGGTGAGGAAGAAGTTGTTTGCAATCCTGGCATTGATGTTCTCGCCGCTTTATCAAAATCCAGCAAGGGATTGAAGCGAGAAAGCTAACACAATAAACTTACTCCCATATGCCGAAAATGCTGTAGTTGATATTCGCAAACTTCGGGACTACTGCCTCAACCCGAATCATGATGATGGTAAACACAAAGCTCGGTTATTTTCCTCGATTTTAGGAATGACTGCTGCTGATGCTGAAGACCTGTGCCAAATTCCCCTAAAAATTGTTAAAACACAAGAGGTTCGCCCAGGAAGGCAAGACGCATATGGGCAACGTTATACTATAGATTTCACTCTTGAATGGCAAAATAGAAGTGCGATCGTTCGGAGTGGCTGGATTATCGAAAATGATTCTGATATTCCAAGATTAACAACCTGCTATCCTTTGTAGCTCTTTGAGGTGATATGAAATGACAACCAATACAGTCAAGTTACTTGATGTGGTCGCTCTAATAGTCGATCTCCCTCAGTACAATTTGTGGCAGGGGCAGGTAGGTACAGTCGTTGAAATTTTGGCTAGTGGGACAGCATTTGAAGTAGAGTTCAGTGATCGTAACGGACGCACGTATGAGTCTCTTGGGCTACGTCCAGAGCAAATTATGGTGTTACATTTTGAGCCAATTGCTCCTAGTTCAACAACAGCAATGGTCATAGCATAGGCGGCATAACAGCCCGGTTGGAGCGGACTTCTAAGGTTGATCGATGTTGTGGTTGAGGTCACTGGTAGCCGCTGCTGAAGTGAAAAGTTAGGTGATAGCCATCTCAAACCCTCAAAGATTGTTGGCTGCTTGCATTGCCTCACCGTGCGGCTTCGCCGTTACCGCAAGGGTCGCCCCCCATTCCTTCAGCCTGCCTGCCGTGCGATCGACCTCTCAGTTCTAATCAAATGCGATTGCGGATGCTCCTATCCAGAGCTTTCGTCAAGAGTTGACGAACGGGTAGCCATCCTGTTGCTTCAGCCATTCATTGGTCATACAATCGGCGGTTTTGAGCAATATGCGATCGCCCACCTCATGAACAGAATTGACCGAGAGATGGCTCCTGATTTTCGGTCAGTGTGAGCGATCGCCTCCAAGCTCCTCAAATAACCTGACGTGCGATCGCTCCATTGGTTACAGTGCGATCGCTGTTGCAGGAATGGAGGGTTCTCGAACCAGCTCACGGGCACCAAAGGAGAATGGGCGATCGCTCATCTGACTGCGGGTCAGCCTGGCCACCTGCTTTGTTGAACCTCAGGCAACCTCTGCTGAGTCGAATCGCAAGAATTGCTTTTGGCCATAAAATGAAAAGGACAGCGTACTTCAGATTTATCTATGAACCAGCAAACTCGCATTACCCTTAACTCAGATATTCTGGCTGGTAAACCCGTTATTCGAGGGACTCGCCTTGCTGTTGAATTTATCATTGACCTTCTTGCTCAAGGCTGGAGTACCGATGAAATTCTTCGCAATTATCCTGGTCTCAGCATTGAAGATATCCAAGCCTGTCTCAGCTATGCCAGTGCGATGCTTAAGGCTGAAAAAGTTTATGCCCTTCCAGTCTAGTTTATGCGCTTCCTTGCCAATGAGAACTTTCCTTTGGATGCTGTAGAAGCATTACGTCAGCAAGAACATGACGTGGTTTGGATTCGTATAGAATCCCCTGGCATTTCCGACACTGAAGTATTAAGTCGTGCCCAAGCAGAAGACCGCATCCTCCTAACCTTTGACAAAGATTTTGGTGAACTTGCTTTTCGGACAAAACTTCCCGCTGCCAGCGGTATTATTCTGTTTCGGATTACAGCACCCTCCAGTGCGGTAGTGGCTCAAAAGGTAGTGACGGCGATCGCCCTGCGAAATGATTGGGCTGGACATTTCAGCGTCGTGGAAGATAACAAAGTTCGGATGAGACTTCTTTAAAGTGCTTTCAAGTGATAACGGCAGCAGCAACTTAAAGATGCGTTAGGCGACAGCTATAACGCATCCTGCAAAATTACACGATCGCCCACTCAAAACACTCGCCGATTTTTTCTTGCATTGCTCTAACGATCGCCCCTGTCCCCAAAGCGCCCGTCGTGCGATCGCCCCTTCAGTCAAACACCATCGCTGATGCTCGTATCTCAGGACTTGCATCCAGAGTTGACGAACCGATAGCAATTCCTGTTGCTCCAGCCATTCATGGGTCATACAATCGGCGGTTCTGAGAAATATGCGATCGCCCACCCCATGAGCCGAATTGACCGAAAGATTACTCCTGACTCCGACCTGGATTGAGCGATCGACCCCAAAACTCAAAGTTTGGTATATCAGAGTTAACTCACAAATTGATCAGTCCTACAACGCTACTCATATGAATCAGCGGTTGAGTTTATCAACGGTTTTGGTGTGGATTGAGCGTCCCAGGAAGTGTTGGAGGGCGATCGCCCATTCGTATTGGTTTTCCGAGCCGTGGTATGAAAGTTGACTGTGGGAGAGCGCACGGCTTCGCCATTACCGCAAGGGTCGCCCCCAAAGCGAAGCATTGAGTTCATAAAGGTTTTGGGACAACGTTAAGCGTTTGGAAACATTTTTGGTAGGGAGGGAAAGGTTGGGTAGAATGGCGGTGTTGGTTTGCGGGAGAGGTTGGGAGAGGGGTGGTGGTGGCGATCGCCGGACAACGCTGGCTAACACGTCCCTGCAACGGCAGCCTGAAGATGGTCGGTGGGAAACAAAGCGAGTCTCCTGCCGTTGAGCTTTGCCGTTAGCTGGCTTCGTTTCCGGGCTAGGACTGGTACAGAAAGATCAGTTGTTAGTGTTTAAGATTACGAAGCAACAACGCGCGTTTGGGCTTGTGCATGAGATTTGGGTTTCACAACGATTTCCACATCTCGCCCCAAAGCGTTGAGAAAGCGAAACAACCGTGCAGTCGAAAAGCCTGCTAGTTTTCCGTTGATTAATGCGGAGATTTTAGGTTGGTCAATTCCTAATGCCTCTGCTGCCTCAATTTGGGTCATCTGTTGAGTTGTAATAATACTGCTGATTCGCCGAGCAAGTTCTGCTTTAACCAGCAATTCGTCAGCATTTTCCAAACTCAGATCTGCAAATACGTTGCCACTGCTGGGTTGTACTCCAATTTCTTCAGTCATATTTTACTCTCCTTGGTGTTCGCTATAGTTTTGTGAGTAGTGCTCTTTGGCTCGTTTCAGTCTTGTTTCGATTAGGTCAATATCCTGCTTAGGAGTAGCAATACCTTGCTTTGATTTCTTCTGAAAAGCGTGTAAGACGTAGACCACTCCAGCCAGTTTCACTGTGTAGACGGCTCGATAAGTATCTCCGTCAAAATCTTCTACAATTTCCAGTACTCCGGTTCCCTTAAATCCTTTGAGTGGCTTGGCTGAGGGATGCTTTTCGCCACATTGAGCCAAGTACAATGCGTACCCAACACTCTGCCGCACATCCTCTGGGAACTCCTTCAAATCATCCAGAGAACTTCCGACCCATTCAACTGGCTTTGGTGATGCATTCATACTTCAAATATGCTGGTTTTGGCATACTATTGTCAATAGTTAAGTTTATCTGCTGTTGCCAGCCAGCTAACATTCAAATGCAGCGGATTGACCGGAGCCGCTTGTGGTGTCGCAAAGTTCTCGGCAACCGCTGACCAGAACCGTTAGGCAATAGTCACCCAAACCCTCAAAGATTGTTGGTTTTTGCATCTCTTCACCGTGCGGCTTCGCCGTTACCGCAAGGGTCGCCCCCCTCAATTCCTCCAGCCAACTCACCGTGCGATCGCCCCCTCAGTTCTGGTCAAACGAGATTGCCGATGCTCCTATCCAGAGCGTTCGTCCAGAGTTGACGAACGGATGCAATCCTGTTGCTCCAGCCATTCATGGGTCATACAATCGGCGGTTCTGAGAAATATGCGATCGCCCACCCCATGAGCGGAATTGACCGAAAGATTACTCCTGACTCCGACCTGGATTGAGCGATCGCCCCCAATTCCTCCAGTGGAACTGTCGGGAGATCGCGCTTTCGGCCACAGTCAGACGCTTTTGCAGATGGAAGCGTTCCAGTTTCCCAACTTAGTCCAGCGGGCTTGATAGAATAGACGGATCGGGGGCGATCGAGCTTCTATCGCAATCCAGCTTCACCATATCTTTCACTGAGCCTCAAGCAAGGAAACCTTCCAATGCCTTTAGCTGAACTCATGTCACAGATTCAGACGCTTCCCAAAATTGACAAGCTTCGGCTGATGCAATTTCTTGCGACAGAACTGGTTAAGGAAGAAGATCCTAACTTCTTTATTGCAAATCAGGAATATCCAATATGGTCGCCCTACAATTGCTCGGAGGCCGCCAACGTTTTGATGGATCTTCTGGCGACGAAGCGACACGAAAAGAATGGTTGAAGCGCAAAAATTCTCCTATAAGGTTATCGACAGTAGCCCTGGCATGGTCGATCGAATGCCGTATCTGCCTCTGCTGCTAAGTTACGATGGTCAATCGCTTAATACCGAGGGCTTACTGGATACAGGTGCAAGCGTTAATGTTCTGCCCTATGAGGTGGGGTTACAACTGGGTCTGATCTGGGAGGAGGAGACGCTCTCGGTTGTATTAGCAGGGAACCTCGCCCGATTCGAAGCTCGGGCAGTCGTCCTTGATGCACAGGTCAGTTCATTCCCAACGGTTAACTTAGCTTTTGCCTGGACACAAGCAGCTAATGTACCTTTGATTCTGGGACAGGCCAACTTCTTCTTTGAGTATGATGTCTGTTTCTTTCGTGCACGATCAGAATTTGAGGTTCGACCTAAACAACTTGCATAGAACTGCTGAGATGGCAAATGCTATCACCTAATATATCCTGCAAACTGGGCGATCGCCCCCCATTCCTCAATCGCCCTGCCGTGCGATCGCCCCCTCAGTTCCAGTCAAATGCGATTACTGACACTCGTATCCAGGGCTTTCATCCAAAGTTGACGAACGGGTCGCAATCCTGTTGCTTCAGCCATTCATTGGTCATACAACGGGTAACTCTGGGAGATATGCGATCGCCCAACCCACGAGCGGAATTGACCGAGAGATTACCCCTGGCTTCAACCTGGATTGAGCGATCGCCTCCCAATTCTTTCAGTGGAATTGTCGGGCGAACACGCTTTCAGCTACAGGAACACGCTATTGAATGTTAGAAGCAAGTTCTCCAAGAGGTCAAAGATTGAGTAGAACTATAGCAATCCTAAATCGGTTGTGAGAAGGGGGTGTGGGGGGTGTGCCCCTGCGTGAGGGCACACCCCCACACCCCCTCAAGGGTGAGGGCAAACCCTGACGGTGGAATGAGGGTGTGAGGCACTTCCACAAAAACTGTCCGGGCTATTGTCAAATAGGATTGCTACAGTTGTATCAGTATTTTCCTCATTCGCAAGTATTTTCAATTACACTCATTAAATTTCTTTACTGAAGATAGCTTTCTTGCCTGTGAGATATTCTTTATTTTCTTATCATAAAATCTAGACAATGTAGAAATATTGCGGTAGATTCTTGACAACGCCCATAATCCTTAACACCCTTAAATCGTCAACTAGAGCTGTCAACTCGCTCCTGTTTAACTGCTGTAGCGAAAGCAATATAGAAGATCTAATAACTGGCGGCAACTGGACGTGAGCTTTCTGCTCACGCAACTCTTGCTGTTAAAAATAGAGAATCTATAGAGCTTCCCAGAACCAGAGTTTCGATCACCGTATTTTATCCATTTGCTATGTCAGATTCAGCGCTAACTGTTCAGGCAATTTATGACCGAAGTGCCTCTGGTTGGGTCAGGAAAGAGCCAACTATTTTATCCGATTTTACTGCCCGTCCTCCCACGTTAGACTTTTGTGGAAACCCAGCAGGAAAACGGGTTCTGGATTTAGGTTGCGGTGAAGGATATTGCGCCCGCCAGATCAAAGAGCGTGGTGCAGCAAGCCTTTTGGGCATTGATATCTCTTCCGAAATGATCGAGCGGGCACAGCTTCAAGAGCTGCAATCTCCGCTTCAAATTCAGTATCAGGTGGGTAGCGCGACGGATTTGAAACATTTAGAAACTGCATCGTTTGATCTGGCGATCGCGGTCTTCTTATTTAATTATTTGACCATTGATGAAATGGCCCATGTGATGCAAGAAGTGCATCGATTGCTGGTCGCAGGTGGCACCTTTGTCTTCGTGGTTCCCCATCCCGCACTGGCATTTATTCAGCATCAATCTGCGCCGTTTTACTTCGATGCAAAATCAGAGGGCTACTTTTCAGGACGCGATCAATCCTTCACTGGCAAAATCTGGCGGCGAGATGGCGTTGCTCTGGATGTGCGCAGTTTCCATAAGGTCTTTTCTGACTATTTTGTTGCATTAAAAACTGCTGGATTTGCGGCATTACCAGACATACAGGAACTGACCGTGACTCCCGAATTAATGCAACTAGATGCGTCGTTCTTTGAGCCTGTTTTTGACATTCCCTTGCATCTATTAATCAGGGTTGGCCGTTAATTATGATCTCGATTCTTGAACCCCAAATCACTCAGTCGCCTGTATCCAACCGGATTGATGCCCAGGATTGGACGCTGGCGACCATACGGCGATCGCCCCAGTGGCAGTTCACTATCCCAGCATCCGTGCTGCAAGAATTTCACCAGCACGGGCATCATCCCCACGCTTTTTTGCCGCTACTCGACCAGTGGGCAGTCTCTCTGCGGCAAGAGTTGTTGACTGGAACGGGCATCGTTCACCTGTGCGGCTTGCCCCAGGATACGAATGAATACTTTTGCCGCGCTTTCTACCTGGCATTGGGACAGCGGATAGGGCAGCCAAGCGATCGCTATGGTCTGCTTTACGAAGTCAAAGATACCGGGCAATCCTATCAAAACAGTCGCATTCCGATTTCTCAAACCAATGCGGAGACCCATTTTCATACCGATAGCAGTGCAATCGACTGCATACCAACGGTGGTGGGGTTGATGTGCCTGCGTCCCGGCCTATCGGGAGGTGACTCTCAGGTGGTCAGCATGCCTGCGGTGTATCGACGACTGGAGGCAGAGTATCCAGGGGCAGTCGCCCTCTTGCATCAAAATTACATCCGCGATATTGTCACACCAGGCGTTGAATTTTCGTTAAACAATCTGCTCAAAAATCAATTTCCCGTATTTTCTCACCAGGCTGGATTCGGTTTAACCTTTCGCTATATGCGCTACTGGATCGAGCGGGGTCACCAGAAAGCAGGCATTCCCCTGAATACTGCACAACTGGCGGCATTTGATGCGCTCGATCGCACTCTAAATTCTCCCGATCTGGTGTTACAGTTCCGGCTTGAGGCTCGAGAGATTTTGTGGGTCAACAATCTGAAAATTGCCCACAATCGAACCACCTATCAGGATCATCCCGATTCCAATCAGCGGCGGCTGCTGCTGCGAATGTGGCTAGTGTTATAAATACTTTTCCTGAATTTTCGTCTGATGCTTTTTCCAAACATCTCCTTATACAGCGCTTTGCGCTGGGATAAAACCAAAGTTTTGATTGAGAGTCGCGCGGCGCACGGCTCTCAATCAAAACTTTGTACCTCACGCGCTTGAAAAGCGCTGTATGCACGCTGTTATTGATTTGATAATGTCCTGTTAACTCAATATTGACTGCTATGCACAACACTCTTGCTTCTGTCAGACTAACGGTACAGGAATCGAATCGTGGACTGGATCATGCAGTCATCCGATCGGGGTTGCCCACTCCAGAATCGGTCGAATTCAGACGACGCAGGAGCGATCGCACACCAGCAGAATGCCTGATCGAGCTGAATCAGTTTATGCAGTCGCATCCGTTCTGGGATAATTCCCTGTTTCAAGCCTGTCAGAAGGGCACCCTCTCCAAAGCAGATTTTCGATTTATCTTTGAGCAATATTCCCTCTATTCCCAGAATTTCACGCGCTACCTGGCGGGGTTGATGGCGAATCTGGAGTTGGATACATTGCGAGTTAAGCTCATCGATAACCTCTGGGAGGAGAGCGGTGGCACCAATCCATCTGAACGCCATACGGAGATTTTTCGTCAATTTCTGCAAGACGGTTTAAACATCAACGTTTCCCAGATTCAATACCTGGACACAACCTTGCTGTTTGTGAAAGAGTATCTGGATTTTTGTTTGCGATCGCCCGCATCCCTCAGCAGTGCCTTCCTGTCATTAGGCACCGAAGCGATTGTTGCTCGCATGTACAGCATTTTTGTAGAAGGGCTGCTAAAAGCAGGCGTTGCCGAAACCCACCTGGGCTTCTTCCGGTTGCATATGGAAGTGGATGATGCCCATGCGGCAACACTGGAAGAAATTATGCTGGCCTATTCCGATCAGCCCTACTGGTTTGTTCAATGTCAGCAGGCGATCGACTTTGCCCTGACGCTGCGCATGAGATTTTTTGAGCAGCTTTATCGCTACCTGTAGGGTGGGCAGTGCCGCTTTTCTATTTGGATTAAGAGCCTACTGGAAAACCCCAATTCTGGAGGGCGCGACGCTACAGCGTCGCGCCCTCCAGAATTGGGGTTTTCGGTTTTCGGGTAGGCACTCAATACTGGACTTTTGACTATTTTTCCTGCGATGCCGCGAAAGGGCATCTTCTTTTGCAGATATCTCCTAAAGAAAAGGTGTGATCTGTCTTCTTTCTGACAGAAAGAACTTAGATTAGCGATATGGGTAATCGTATTGAGAACCGTTGCCCCAGTCGCGTTCCTGCTCTACGAATGACTGCTACGCCACTCAAGAGGTCAGAAGAGATTGCGGGTTTCTGGGCTGAGGAGAGTATTCGATCAGCAGAAGCCATTCGCGTGCGGGGCACGGTACAGGGGGTCGGATTTCGCCCCACAGTTTATCGTCTGGCGCGACACTTTGGGTTGGCCGGAGATGTCTGTAATGACGGTGAAGGGGTGTTCATTCGGGTGAAGGGCGATCGCTCCTCTATCGATTCCTTTGTTCATGCACTCCATGTAGAATGTCCACCCCTCGCCCGCATTGAATCCTTGATTCGCCAGCCTATTCCGCTGGACATTCCGCTCCCAGTAGAATTTACCATCACCCAGAGCGTTCACAATACTGTACAAACCAATATCACCCCGGATGCCGCCACATGCCCTCAGTGCAGATCTGAGATCTTTGACCCGCTGACCCGCTGGTATCGCTATCCCTTCACCAATTGCACCCACTGTGGGCCACGCCTGAGCATCGTTCGGGCTATTCCCTACGATCGCCAGAATACCAGTATGTCTGTGTTTCAGATGTGCCCCCAGTGCCGGAAGGAGTACGAGGATGTGGGCGATCGCCGTTTCCACGCCCAACCCGTTGCCTGTCCCATCTGCGGCCCGAAAGTCTGGCTCGAATGGGCGGATGGTCGGGCGAACGGGGCGGATTTATTTTCCATGATGGATGATGTGGATGCGGTCTGTACACTCCTCCAGCGGGGGGAAATTGTTGCGATTAAAGGCATTGGCGGCGTGCATCTGGCCTGTGACGCCACCAATGAAGCGGCAGTCCAGCAGTTGCGACAGCGCAAACATCGGTATCACAAGCCATTTGCCTTGATGGCGCGAGATCTCTCAGTGATTGAGCAATATTGTGAGGTATCTCAGGAGGAGCGATCGCTCCTGGAAAGTCCCGCAGCCCCCATCGTGCTGCTGCATCGGAATGTATCTTCAGCACAGGCAGTGAGTTCCAGCCCCCCAACCACCCTCCGATCCAGGATTGCCCATTCCCCTGTTTCTGAGCTTGCCGAAGGATTCCCCATTTCCGGTTCTCCCCAAAACGATGCCATTGCCCCTTCCGTCGCCCCCGATGTCAGCACTCTTGGCTTCATGCTGCCCTGCACACCGCTACACCATCTGATGCTGCGCCGCATGAACCGTCCGATCGTCATGACCAGCGGCAATCTTGCCGATGAACCCCAGTGCATCACAAATGAGTCTGTCAGGCATCAGCTCGGCAGTATTGCAGACTATTTTCTTCTGCATAATCGGGAGATTGTCAATCGCGTTGATGATTCTGTTGTGCAAGTCGTAACTAATTCCTCAGAAGATGTCCCCAGTGAAAAACGGGTTCAAATTCTGCGACGGGCCAGAGGCTATGCGCCTGCGCCGATCGCACTCCCCGCTGGATTTGAAGCAGCGCCGCCCATTCTGGCAATGGGTAGCGAACTGAAAAACACCTTCTGTCTGATGCGTGATGGACGAGCCATACTGTCGCAACACCTGGGCGATCTGGGAAATTCGATCGCCTTTGAGGCGTATCAGGAAACGCTGAATTTGTACCTCAATCTCTTCGAGCATCAGCCGGGGGCGATCGCCATCGATCTTCATCCCGAATACCTGGCCAGCAAACTGGGTAAAGAGCTGGCTGCCGCAGCAGGAGTACCTCTGTATCAGATTCAGCATCACCACGCTCACATTGCAGCCTGCATGGCAGAAAACGGTCTACCGCTAACGGCTCAACCCGTGCTGGGAATCGCGCTGGACGGCTTGGGCTACGGAGCAGATGGTGGGCTGTGGGGAGGTGAATGTCTGTTGGCCGACTACCACAGCTTTCAGCGGGTGGCTCAGATGAAGCCAGTTGCCATGCTAGGAGGTGAACAGGCCGTCTGTCAACCCTGGCGCAATACCTACGCCCACCTCAGCAGCGCCTTGAGTTGGACTGATCTGATGCAGGAGTTTGGCCATCTGGAACTGCTACAATTCCTCGACCAGAAACCCCGCACACTGCTGGATCAGATGCAGCAGAAAGGCATCAATTCTCCACGGGCATCTTCTGCTGGGCGGCTGTTTGATGCTGTAGCAGCGGCGGTGAATTTGTGCCGGGAGTCCTGTAGCTATGAGGGGCAGGGGGCGATCGCCCTGGAAGCGTTAGCCGAGCAGTTTCTTCTCTCTGAAGGGCAACCAGACCAGATATATCCTTTTGAACTGGGGGATTCAGGGGAGAGGCTGATTTTGGATCCGGCTCCCATGTGGCGATCGCTGCTGGCGGATTTGCGTCGAGAAGCGGACAGGGGGGCGATCGCGGCTCGCTTTCATCTGGGGCTATCGGAGGCGCTGGTACAGGTGGCGCTTCAACTGCGGGAGCAGTATGAATTCACTCAGGTGGTGTTAACTGGGGGTGTTTTTCAGAATCGATTGCTGCATCAGCAGGTGTATCAGCGATTGTGTGCAGCTCATTTGGATGTTCTGATTCATAGTAGCGTTCCACCGAATGATGGAGGTTTGTCGCTGGGGCAGGGGGCGATCGCCGCTGCTCAATTACTGAACTTTTCACCATGACCCTTCACTAAAAATCTCATTGCAACATCAACGATATATTTCGCACAGGCAGGTCTTTAATATGTGTTTAGGAATTCCCGGTCAGATTACTGAAATTACAGATGCCGTCAACAAGCTGGCAATGGTGAGCGTGGGGGGTGTGAAACGTCAGGTAAATATTGCCTGTATCGTCGATGAGAACTATCCTATGGAGTCCTGTGTGGGCGAGTGGGTGCTGGTTCACGTTGGTTTCGCCATGAACCGAATTGATGAGGCAGAAGCGGCTGAGATGCTGGATCTGTTGCAGCAGCTTGCGGAGACGCAGGCGATGGTGAGTGTTTCAGAGAAATAAACTTACCGGAAATTGCGTTTTGGCGCGGCGAAGCCACACCAAAACGCAATTTCCAGGCCGCAAAACTCCATTCCCGATTCAGCCTCATTTAAATCCTGGAGACCTCCCATGAAGTACGTCGATGAATTCCGCGATCCGCAGAAAGCGCAGGCTGTGTTGAATGAAATTCGGGCACTGGGAACCGTTCTCTACGAACGCAACGGTGCACCCGTGAAGATTATGGAAATCTGCGGGGGGCATACGCACTCCATTTTTAAGTACGGCCTGGAGGATTTGCTGTCGGAGGTGGTCGAACTGGTGCATGGCCCCGGGTGTCCGGTGTGCATCATGCCCAGGGGTCGGTTGGATGATGCGATCGCCCTGGCCCAGAATCCCACAGTGATCTTCACTACTTTTGGTGATGTGTTGCGCGTTCCCGGTTCCAAAACCAGTCTGCTTCAGGCAAAGGCCACCGGAGCAGACATTCGTATGGTCTACTCGCCGCTGGATGCACTCAAGATAGCGAAGGCGAACCCCGATCGCGAAGTGGTGTTCTTTGGTATTGGTTTTGAGACGACGGCTCCCAGTACGGCCCTGACGGTGCTGCAGGCGGAGATCGAGGGACTGCAAAACTTTAGCCTGTTCTGCAACCATGTTCTGGTGGTGCCTGCGATGGAGGCTCTGCTCAGCAATCCTGATCTACAACTGGACGGATTCGTGGGGCCGGGGCACGTCAGCATGGTGATTGGCAGTGACCCTTACACCGTGATCGCCGAGAAGTACCACAAACCGCTGGTGGTGGCTGGCTTTGAGCCACTGGATATTCTTCAAGCGTTGTGGATGGTGCTGCAACAGTTAGTGGAGGGGCGCTGCGAGATCGAGAACCAATACACGCGGCTGGTGCAGGCAGGGGGAAATTCGGTGGCACTGGATGCGGTGAATCGGGTGTATGAGGTGCGTGACCAGTTTGAGTGGCGCGGTCTGGGCGATATTCCCCACTCTGGTCTGAAGATGCGCCCGAAGTACGCCCAGTTTGATGCGGAGGTGCGGTTTAGGGTTCCCGGTCAGTCTGTGGCCGATCACAAAGCCTGCCAGTGCGGCGAAATCCTTAAGGGCGTGCTGAAACCCTGGCAGTGCAAGGTGTTCGGAACGGCTTGTACGCCCGAAAGTCCCATCGGGGCCTGTATGGTGTCTTCTGAGGGAGCCTGCGCGGCCTACTACAAGTATGGTCGCCTGCCCAAAGCGGCTACGCCGGAGGCGGCAGGGGTGGCTTAAAGGGGGGACAAAACTACTGAGAACCCAAATGCTGGCGGGCGCAACGCT
>JBIKWV010000418.1:0-4914 GCA_044356135.1 Elainellaceae cyanobacterium | reverse complement strand
TACCACGACGGGATCGCGGGTCATGATGTCGGCAACGGTTGGAGTCATATAGCAATCGATGTTTTGGTTATGACAAAGGGGGGGTGGGGGCGGTGCCCCCACGCAGGGGTTTACCCCTGCACCCCGTCCCAAGCAACCCTTCGGTTGCAGTAGATACTTTAAATGCTCTATGGCTCATTGTAGGGAATCAGGGGAGTTTCCCAGATTTGATTCACAGGTTTTTACATCAGAGGGGGGCGGGATCAGCTTCGCAGTAGGCTTGTAGTAGAGGGATACAGTTGGCGATCGCCCCCAGGTGGGCAATTTCGTACCCGTGGGTGTTCTGTGTCGGAAAACCCAGACAGGCAGCCCGCCCCACATGCCCCATCTTCATGGCGATCGAGGCATCGCTGCCAAACCCGCTGATGGCAGCAAACTGGATGGGAACGTCCACCTGTGCTGCCGCTGCCGCCAGATCCCGATTCAGACCCTCATCATAAATGCCATACCCATCCTGAGATAGCAGCACGGGGGAGGTGCCGTCCTCAATCGGGTACTCGCTGGACAGGGGACAGATTTCCAGCGCAATCAGGGCATCGACGTGCTGCTTGCGGGTGAAGTAGAGCGCCCCGACGGCACCCACCTCCTCCTTGGCAGAGGCGATCAGATAGGTGGTGACCGCAGGCTGTTGCAGTGATTCCGCCAGGGCCAGCAGAATGGCGATCGAGGCTTTGTTGTCCAGAGTGTAGCTGGCAATGTAGTCCTTCAGCCGAAACGGCTGTTTGCGGTGCTTGCCTACCACCATGCGGGTTCCCGGACGAACGCCTGCCGCCGCTAATTCTTCAACGGTGCATTTAGTTTCAACCCAGGCATCTTCCCAGCGCAGGGGTTTGCTCTCCTGCTGCTCCTTCTGCGGTGACTCGTGGGACACATGGCGCGACCCAAAGCTGAGAATGCCGCTGATGGTCTGGCGATCGCCCAACAGATCCACCACGCCCTCCCCATAGACCCAGGGATAGGCACCCCCCAGCTTTCGCACCTCCAGACTGCCGTCCTTGCAAACGGTTTTAACGATGCCGCCGATCTCGTCCTTGTGGGCGGTGATGGCGATCGCCCGCTCAGGGTCACGCCCCGGTATTCTGGCAATACCGTTGCCCGCCGGGTCCAGCCAGAACTCTACCCCGATCGCCTGGAAGGATTCTTTTAAGTAGCGATCGATCTCCTCTTCGGCTCCGCTGGGGGAGTGGTGCATCACCAGGGTGGAAATCGTGTCAAACAGGGTGTCGTAGTTCATTGGCTGGGGAATTGATAAATGGACCAGATCTGGAGCTTGCCATCCGCACCACCAGTTATCACCTGCCTGCCGTCGTTGCTAAACGCAATCGAATTCACCTCCCGAAAAGCACCGCGCAGCGATCGCACCACGGTACCCGTTCGGATGTCCATGATCTGGAGCAGACGCACGCCGGAGGGGTCGTTTTGGATCCATGTCATACTCTGTCCGTCCCGGCTGATGGCCGGGTTCACGATGGTATTGAAACCGCTGTAGGTTTGTATGCGGACACCAGTGGTGGCATCGCGCCGCTCGATGTTGCCCCTGGGGGAGAAAGTGAACAGACTGTTGTCGTCGGGATGGAAGAGGAAGGGAACAGTGAAAAAACCAGAGGGATCAAGGTTTAACACCTGGGTCGAGAACGTGCGTATGCCGCTCCCGGTTTGCCAGAACTGGAGGTCAATGTCACCGTTCCCATGCCGCACCGCCACCAGCAAAGTTCTTCCGTCGGGGCTGAAGCGGAGATCAACGATCTGCTCCTGAGGCTTCAGGGGAACATTGAGCGATCGCACCTTCTGGTTCGTCTGAACGTTGAGCAGGTCAATCACGCCCGTATTCGCATTGGCGATCGCCAGAACCGACCCTGTCGGACTGATGGCTGACGGCATAAAACCCTGGGTTGGCAGACTATGAATGCTCTGTCCCGTTTTGACATTCCACAAAGCCACCTTTGAGTTGTCACTAAACGTTTGCCCCATCAATGTCTGCCTATCCTGACTGAGCACCAGCCACACCGGGGCATTTTCAGTCAGTGGTGTCGTTTGCAGAGACGAGAGGAGTTGATTGGAGGCTGCTGTTTTCAACTGAGTAGAACCTGTATTGCCCGCTGCTCCAGTCAACAGATAAGGGAGGGGCTGGTAATTGGCAGAGTAAACCAGTTGAGCCTTTGGAACGGTCTTCAAGCGATTCCCAGTGGCGGGGTTCCAGACGGAAACATTGCTAGAGAAAGACTGGCCCCCCAATCGGCTTCGGGGTATGTGCTGGAGCACAATCGAACCGTCAGCATCAACGGCAATACCGCTGATCGGGGATCCCGTTTCGATCGTGCGGAGAGACTCGTCTGGAACTGCGCTGGGGGGAGATACCTCGATGATTGGTTCGGGCTGTGGAGGATCCGATACGTTGATCAGGGGAACAAGAATTCCCAATAAACCGAGGGCGATCGCCAGCGGCAGCCAGAAAGAGGCTCGCTTTTGCTTGGTGGGGAATCGCTGTGGCAGGGTGTTGATCTGAATCTGGTTATCGCCTTCATGCCAACGCTGAATGGCACTCGTGGTGGCTCTTTCCAGGGTGGCATCGACGCCTAATTGGCGAATATTGATCGGTTTTGAGGGATCCGGTGCAAATTCCACAAACTGCCCAGTGAAGGGGTGATCGCCCTCCGGTTGAAATTGAGGCACCACGGCATCGGAGAAGCGATCTTCTCTCAGTAGCACGCGACCCAACTGCTGTAAGTCTTGCAAAACCTCGATCGCAGACTGATAACGTCGCCTGGTGGCTGGCTCAATTAGTTTGTCGAGAACCCTGGCCAGAGCATCGCTCACGGGCTGTCTCAGAAAATCGCGCCAGACCCATTGCCCCTCACCCGTATCGTACAGGTCAAAAGGCGAAACGTGGGTCAACAGGTGAACGCAGGTAACGCCAAGGCTATAGAGATCGCTGGCAAAAGTCGCTTTTCCCCGCGCCTGCTCCGGAGCGGTAAATTCTGCACTACCAATCACTGTCCCCGTTCGCATCAGCGCCGTCTCGGTTGCAGCCTTTGCCGCGCCCAAATCGACCAGCACCAGCGTTCCATCTGCACGGTTGCGAATAATATTGGTGGGTTTAACATCGCGGTGAATTACCCGGCGATCGTGAATGAACTGAAGCA
Source organism: Elainellaceae cyanobacterium (assembly GCA_044356135.1). GTDB lineage: Bacteria > Cyanobacteriota > Cyanobacteriia > Elainellales > Elainellaceae > CAZVXA01. Next base: position 1,732 of record JBIKWV010000418.1, on the reverse strand, counting down.
CCGGAAGCAAACTCAGCAGCAGTTCTCGAATCTGGGCTTCATCGAAGGTGCCGCGCTCCTCCAGTTCCTCCGCCAGGTTCTGCCCATCAATGAATTGCTGAATCAAAAATTGCTGTTCGCCTTCACTTCCAAAGTCAAACAATTGGGGAATTTGTGGGTGTTTCCCCAATTCTTTCAGTTGCATCGCCTCTTGCTGAAACAGTGCGGCGATCTCGCTGACCTGTAAGCGCTGCTGGGGCAGAAATTGCTTAATCACACAGAGGAAGTGCTGGAAAACGGGTTCGTCTGGAGGGCGATCGCCATTTCCCTCATCCACCGCCAGAAAAGTGCGCCCAAAGCCGCCCTGACCAATGGGCTTGAGCGCCCGATAGCGCCCCTTCAAGAGCAGCAGCGCACCACAGGTCTGACACTGTTCTGGGTCACCGTTGTTGTTGGGGTGGAGACAGTCCGGGTTAAGGCAGTAGCTCATCGGGGCAGGATAAAGTCTTCGATCTGTATTCTTGCACTTCTCCCCTGACTCCGAGTGAACTAGAAAATCCCATTCATCTCCCGCTACGGAAACACTGCGCCCTGGGTTGCGCCATGCCCGGTGAGTCGGTCATATTCCACATCCATCTGTGCGTATTTCTGGATGATTTGACCACCGAGTGAGTCGGCGATCGACTGTGTCTGACTGCACGAAGGGGCAGGGGGCAGCAGACCAAAACTCTGCAAAATCTCCTGCTTTGCCTGTCCAGCGTGTTTAACGTGCCCCAACTCATGCTCCCTCAGAGCTTTGTCATAATCATTCCACTTTTTTGCCAGAGCAGCAGGGACATCCGCAGGAATGTCCCATTTTGGCATCGTCACCGTTGCCTTTGCATCAACCGTTACATCCTGAATCTGGCACTGCCCACCCAGGAGTTGCGTGTCAATGTTCCAGTTCAAGTTCCAGCGCGTGTAGCCATCGAACCGGGTACCCGTCACCAGATCCTGAGGACCGCGCTGAGACATTTGCTTACGCAGTTCCTCAGCACTTCCACCAAAGATGGAATAGTAATCATATTGGATAGACACTCCTTCTATGCCGGGTGGGGTAATCGGCATTGGGATAGACCGGGAAGACTGAGCAGAACCTCCCCCTGAAGAGATTGCCGGTGGCGCGGGGTTGAGGACAATCTGAGCGATATAGAGAATGAAGGCGATCGCAGCCCCAAGAATCAAGAAAAAACAGGGAAATTTCCGCCTTTTGGAACGAGAAATCGGGTAGGGGATGTACCCATCTCCAGCAGAATCTGGCTTCTGGACAATAGTCGCACGCGAACGAGGCCGTCGGGCATCTCCAGATTGCGCCTCGATTTCGGCATTGCGAACACTTGGATTTACCCCTCCCGGTTCAATCTGCGGAGGCAAATCGGGGTGGAATCGGCGGGGATGCGATCCAGAGGAACGCGGATGATGCCGAACCGGAGATTCTGGATAGCCAATATCAGCGAGATCATACCAGTTGCGTTTTTTCGACTGACGGTTTGACTTAGGATCCGGCTTTCCAGACAAACGACGCTTTTTCCCTGACATGGATCGTACTGAATATGGCCTAAATTAGTATATATGTACCATATCGCAAAATTGACCGTTTGCCAGATCGGTGAAATAAATGAACCCTCCAAAACTCTAAGGGACTTCCAAGAATAAAACCATCCCATTTTTGAGTGAGAGGGCGGCTTAGCCGCCCTCTCACTCAAAAATGGGA
>JBIKWV010000415.1:0-4924 GCA_044356135.1 Elainellaceae cyanobacterium | reverse complement strand
CAACTGCATAGCTCTTCTGGCTGATCCGACAGGCGTAGTGATAGAGACGGGCACGCTGATCCAGGTTAATAGTAGCAACCCGGTAATAGAGTTCATTCCGGAAATACAGACCGTCCTGAATGCGATCGCCATGCCAGAACTTAAAGATGGAGACCTGCCCTTCGTCAACTACTGGAGGCAACACAAAGTGTGATTCCTTACAATGCTCTACTGAGAATATAACTGATTCGTCAACCCCAAGATCTATCAGGGACAATCGTTCTGTCGAATGGCAGAACTAAGCTGAGCCATCTTGCTGAGCACCCCCTCAATCCGCATTATTGTGCCCACTCCAATGAAGATATTCCCAGGTGCAATAACAAACTGGACTTTTGACTAAATCATGCCGATTTTCTCTGCAACGGTGACGGAGCCACCGATGCAGGGAAAATCGACGCTAAGATTAAATATGCCGCAAAACGCTCTCTTAGAGAGCGTTTTGCGGCATTGCAGAAAAAATAGTCAAAACTCCAGTGACTTACTCAATCCCCTCGATCCGGTCTTCCACCTCCTGATACAGTTCACGCAGCTTATCGAGGTTTTCTTCACTGGTTTCCCAGTAGCCGCGACCGTTCACCTCCAGTAGCGTTCCCACAATCTTGCGGAACGAGTGGGGGTTCATGTTCAGCAGGCGTTTCCGCATCTCTTCGTCCTGGATGAACGTGGTGTTCACGTCCTCATACACCCAGTTATCCACAGCTCCAGCGGTGGCTGACCAGCCCATCGTGTTCACCAGGCGCTTCGAGAGTTCCCGAACCCCTTCGTAGCCGTGGCTCAGCATCCCCTCATACCACTTAGGATTGAGGAGCTTGGTGCGAGCATCCAGGCGAACGGTTTCCGACAGAGTACGCACCTGAGCGTTGGCGGTGGTGGTGTCCGCGATAAACGCCGTAGGTTGCTTACCGTCGTCCCGCAGTCGAGCCACGACCTTGGTGGGGTCAGAGTCGAAGTAGTGGGACACGTCGGTGAGGGAAATTTCCGAGGAGTCGAGGTTCTGGAAGGTGACATCCACCGTCTTCAGAGCTGTTTCAAAGATCTTGCGGGAGTCATCCATCACACCGGGATTGTCGGAGTTAAAGGCAAAGCCTTTGCGCGACAGATACATGTCCTGTAGTTCTGACTCACTCTCCCAGGTGCTGTTTTCTACCGCCAGGTTGACGTTAGAAGAATAGGAGCCACTGGCGTTGGAGAAAACGCGGGTGGCAGCCTGCCGCAGGTTGATGCCCATTGCTTCGGCCTGCTGGATGGCGTGCTTGCGGACAAAGTTCATCTCCACCGATTCGTCTGCCTCGGCGGCCATTTTGATAGCGCGATCGAGCAGGTTCATCTGGTTGATGAACAGATCGCGGAACACACCGGAGCAATTGACCACCACATCAATTCGGGGGCGTCCCAGTTGATCCAGGGGGATCAACTCCAGCTTGTTTACCCGGCCCAGCGCATCGGGTACGGGACGAACACCCACCAGCCACATCACCTGTGCCAGGGACTCACCGTAGGTTTTGATATTGTCAGTGCCCCAGAGGACAAAGGCGATTGTTTCGGGGTAGTTGCCACCATTGTCGAGCTTTTGCCGTTCCAGCAGGCGATCGACCACAATCTGGGCCGACTGCACCGCCGCTGTGGTCGGAATCGACTGCGGATCCAACGCATGAATGTTCTTACCCGTGGGCAGCACATCGGGGTTGCGGATTGGATCACCACCAGGGCCGGGGAGGACGTATTCGCCTTCCAGCGCCTTCAGCAGGGCACCCAGTTCGTTGTCTGCGCAGACCTGCTTCAGGCAGAACTCCAGGTACTCGAACAGGGGCTTGATATCCTCGGCGTTGACTTTGGGATAGCCAGATTCGGCCAGCGCTTCAATCCAGGGTTCCTTCTTGCCAATGTTGAAGAAGTTGAGCTTGGTCACCAGAGAAACGCGCCCTTCCGCATCGGTCTGCTCCTTCACCATTGCAGCCACTGCTTTGCGAATGGCCTGGGTGATATCGAACAACAACTGCACGTCCTCCAGAACGCCGCGATCGCTCCCCTTGTACACTTCATCCATGTCGCGCCCAATGCTCTCTGCAATGATCCGCTGGAGGCTCTTGATGCCTTCTTCAGGGCGATCGAGTCCGGCAATGTTGACCAGGGTGGCGATCGCCTCTTCAGCCGTAGGCGGCTTACCGATGACGTGAAGACCGCAGGGCAGCAGGCGCGATTCGATCTCCATCAGCTTGATGTAGACCTTGCCCACCAGCGTGTCCCGCTCTTCGGCGGAGAGGTCACTGGCATCGGTTTCGGGCAGAACAATATCCTTGTCCAGGTTAACGATGCGGCACTTCTCCACAATCGCATTCACGATGGGCACCGCCCGACCGGAATCCTTCAGCGTTTGGTAGGAGCCGATCAGCTCGCTCAGTTCCTTCAGCCCCTTGTACAAACCCGCGTTTTCAGCGGGCGGGGTGAGGTAGCTGATGGTTTCGGCGTAGCTGCGGCGCTTGGCGATCGTCGCTTCGGACGGATTGTTCGCCGCGTAGTAGTACATGTTCGGAATGGTGCCGATCAGGTTGTCGGGGTAGCAGTCGCCCGACATCCCCATCTGCTTACCGGGCATAAACTCCAGCGACCCGTGGGTGCCGAAGTGCAGCACGGCATCCGCCTTCCAGATCTTCTCCAGATAGGTGTAGTAGGCGGCGAAACCGTGGTGCGGGCTGGCGGAACGGGAGAACAGCAAGCGCATCGGGTCCCCCTCATAGCCGAAGGTGGGCTGGACGCCGATGAACACGTTGCCGAAGGACTTGCCGTACACCAGCAGGCTTTGCCCATCGGTGTTGAGATGTCCCGGCGGCGGGCCCCAATTCTCCTCCAGGCGCACCGAGTAGGGGGTGAGTACCTCGTATTCGGGAACGGACATGCGGTAGGCAATATTCAACTCCGGGCTGCTATATTGCGCCTGGGCATCGTGGATCACAGCCTGCATCAGCTCCTCGGCGGATGCGGGCAGTTCCTCTACCTCGTAGCCATTGTTGCGCAGGGCTTTCATCACCTCGTAGATGGAACCGAACACATCCAGATAAGCGGCGGTTCCCACGTTGCCTTTGTCGGGTGGAAAGCTGAATACGGTAATGGCAACGCGCTTGTTCAGCTTGGGTTTGCGGCGCAGGTTGGCCCACTTAAGCGCACGCTGAGCCACGGCCTCAACACGATCCTGGAGGGCGATCGCCTTCCCGGTTGCACCATCCCGACCTGAGAGAATAATCGGTTCGATCGCCCCATCCAGTTCAGGAATTGCAATTTGCAACGCCACCTGGATCGGGTGCAGGCCCAGATCGCTGTCCTGCCATTCCTCGGTGGTCTGGAACACCAGAGGTAGCGTCACCATGTAGGGGCGGTTGAGCCGTTTCAGAGCATCGATCGCCTTGGGGTGATCCTGACGGGCAGGGCCACCGACGAGGGCAAATCCCGTAAGGGACACCACTACATCCACGATGGAATTTTTGGTCAGGGGGTCGTAGTAGTAGGTATCAACGGGCTTGGAGAAGTCCAGACCGCCAGCAAACACCGGAATCACCCGTGCGCCCATGCTCTCCAATTCCTGAACCATTGCCACATAGTGGGCGTCGTCTCCGGTAACCAGGTGGGTGCGCTGAAGCACCAGTCCAACGGTGGGAACCAGGGGGTCTTTCAGATCGGCGTTGATATCGCGCCGGGAGGTGTGCCAGTTCAGGTACTCCTTCAGGTCTTCAAACATCTGAGGAGCTAGCGGGTGCCAGATACCCATGTCGGGGTAGGTGACCGGGTCGCGGTACTGAAGGGTAGAAGACTTCAACGCTTCTACATCGCAGTACTTGTCGGTCAGCATCAGCAGGAAGTTCTCCAGGTTGTCCGACGAACCGCCGAGCCAGTACTGGAAGCTGAGCATGAAGTTGCGGGCATCCTGCGCCTTATCCATCGGCAAATACTTGAGGATCTTGGGCAGGGTGTTGAGTAGTTTCAGCATGGCGTCCTGGAAGCCACCGCCGGACTGCTCTTTGCGCTTCTTCATGAACTGGGCGATCGCACTCTTCGACTGACCTAGTTGCGCCATCGAAAAGGTGCCCAGCTTGTTCAGGCGCATCACCTGAGGCATGGAGGGGAAAACGATAGCGGCATCCAGGCGATCGCGGACGGGCTGAACCGCAGCGACGACCTTCTCAGCCAGTTCTTCAATAAAGATCAGGGAAGCGATGAAAATATTGGCCTCGGCCACATCCCGCTGAAAGTCTTCGTAGTTTTCGGTACTGCGAAGTTCTTCGAGGAGGTAGCCGCTAATTTCGATTGCAATATTCGGGTTGTTTTCGTTAATCGAACGGACTGCCGCAGACAAAGCGCTCTGGTACTGAGGCTCTAGCACGACATAGACCACCTTAATCAGCGCACGTCCCTTCAGTTCGGCAGGGACAATGTGCCGGATGGCGGGCTTGACGTGGGTGAACATGCAGATGGCTCCTCTCGAAAAGGGGTTTTATGTATGGGTAGCGGCACCCCGGAGGGCTGACCGCAAAAAAACGTTACTTACAGTTTTTACCAGAAAACCCTTGCAAAATGCGGGATCTGGCCTCCAACTGACACAATTTGATAAAAAGACTGAAACCTTACGCCACAAAACTTAATATTTTTGCACCCGCGAACTGGTGGTCATTACAACACTCCTTAACTGAATCCAAGAACCTCTTATCAGACAGTTAACAATTCCTTATATAGCAATCCTATTTGATTCGTGAGAGGGGTGCAGGAGTTCCACCCCTGCGTGGAGGCGGTGCCCCCACACCCCCTTCTCACAAACGATTTAGGATTGCTATATGACGCTTTGCAGGCGTGTCAGTTGCAGATTTTGCATTGAGAAGCATAGAGCGCGGTTTCC
>JBIKWV010000416.1:0-4924 GCA_044356135.1 Elainellaceae cyanobacterium | reverse complement strand
AGCGAAGATTTTGTGCTGGCAGTCGCTGGTTGGCAAGAGGCACGAGGACTAGAACCGGATGGCAAAATTGGCAAAAATACATGGCCGGAAATGTGGGCACAAATCAGGTGGATAAAATCTGATTTACCTCAAGATGCATGTCCCAAGCCAAAGGTGAAATCTGGAACCCAACAGGTTATGACTGGTGAACCAGATTGGGTTTCTTGGGATCCCAGTCCAAATCACGAACCTCGCATGGCTAATGGAAAAAAAGTGGATGTGACGACAATCGTCTATCACTACACTGCGGGAGCATCCCTAGAACGCGCCGTTGAAGGATTTAAAAGACCAAAGGCATTATCAGCACACTATGTGATTGGGAAAGATGGCACTACTGTACAAATGGTATCTCTGGATAGAGTCGCAATTCATGCAGATGGGAAAACCAATTTAACCAGTATTGGCATCGAGATTGTCAATTTAGGATTCCTACATACAAAGGGGCAAACATGGAAACGGGGAAAGGAAGAAAACAAAATAACATACACCTGCAATCATCTATTCTGTAACGATTATGGCAACCCCTATCAAGGGAAGCCTGTGAAGTGTAATAAAAAATATTGGGATCCTTTTACCGATGCCCAATATGACTCTTTAATTGATTTGACGCAATACTTGTTGTCTCGTTTTCCAGCCATTAAGCGTGTGATTGGACATCAGGAGGTCTCAACCACAGGGAAAGTTGATCCCGGAGATGCCTTTGATTGGCAGCGGATTTGGAATGCTATCGGGTCGGGTTTTTCTGGGCGCATTGGTCCTACAAAGGATAAGCCGATTCCCATTTGCAGTGCAACTCAATAGACATCTCCAAAAAACAAATTATGCGACATGCTAGATAGAGGAGTTGATTTTCCCTGCAACCATGGCAAATCCTCTTGAGTATATGAACTCGCATCACTACAGCTCCTTGCTCATGTCTTGCAGTTGAGGTAATACAATGTGGACTATCAACTATATTCAGACCAATCTGGTCAGCCGCTATCGGGGGTGCTTACCTGTTCTACTCACCTGTCCCCATGATGGAGAACAAACACCTCCAAACGTTGCCGAACGAAATGGCAGACCATCCATCACCAAAAATCGAGATGTGAATGCTGCTAAAGTAACTCGTGAAGTAGCACAGAAAATTCTAGAGATTACCGGTGAGCCACCGTATATTGTAGCCGCAAACTTTCATCGAAAATATATTGACGCTAATCGCGCTGCACCTACGAGTATTCCACCTTCCAATGACGAAAAATGCGCCTACGATGAAGCCGATGCTGCCAAATTTTATAACGAGTACCATCAACGCATTCGAGACTATATCGAAGAAATTCGCCAGGAAAGTGGCGGCTATGGCTTACTGTTCGACTTTCATGGGGTTGCTCAACTGGAACAGGATCCATCTGATATTTATCTGGGGACAGTAGACGGTACAACGATCGCCGCGTTGCGGAATATCGACAGTAACGTGATGTTTCGTAGACGGAGCTTGCGAACCTATTTGGATCTGGCAGGATTTGTTTTATCTCCAAAGCAACCTGGTGATGCAGAGCTTTCGGAAGTCAACGGCGGTTTTACCATCCGTCAGTACGGTAGCCATCATTCTGGTGGCATTGATGCAATTCAAATTGAGATGATTGCTGAGATTAGGAATAATCCCTCTCGCAGAGCCAGCTTTGTAGAAGCCCTATCGTGGGCGATTGTGAACTTGGTCAGTCTCTGGGCAGATTACAAAATCAGATCAAACAACCATTAGCGTTGGGGCATTCCCATGATCATCGACTGCCACTGCCACGCCGGAAAAGGCGACCTGCTGACTGGCCCCTGGAGTACCAGCGCCCCGATCGCCCTGTACCTCCAACGCGCCCAGGCAGCAGGCATCCAGAAAACCGTCATCTTCTCGCCGTTCCACAGCAATTATCAACAGGCAAACGCCAACACAGCCCGGATTGCGGCCCAATATCCAGGTCGGTTTCTCTGCTTTGCCTTCGTTCATCCCCGGCGCGACCGGGGGAGAATTTACGACCTGGTCGAAGAAAGCGTGCGTCGATGGGGTTTTTGCGGCATCAAAGCTCACCGGATGGATGGCCCCGCCACCCGCGAACTGTGCGAGGTGGCTCGCGCCTTTCGCCTGCCGCTGCTGTTTGACCCGGTGGGTGAGACCGATATCTTTGACCTGCTGGCTCCCGAATATCCCGATGTCAACTTCATCATTCCCCATTTGGGCAGCTTTGCCGACGATTGGCGATCGCACCTGCGCGTCATCGATCAAATCACCCGTTACCCCAACGTCTATACCGATACCTCCGGCGTCCGCCGCTTCGACTACCTGGTGCAGGCCGTCCACCGGGCGGGCGCTCATAAAGTGCTATTTGGCTCCGACGGTCCCTGGCTGCACCCCGGCGTCGAGCTGCACAAAATTCGTTTGTTAAATCTCCCGCCTCAACAGGAAGAACTGATTCTGGGACAGAATCTCCTGCGGTTATTGCAAACAGCGCCCTCGGTGCGCGAAAACGATTGGGCTAGTAGACCTGGGCGCAAATTTAGCAACCGTAGGGCAGGCATCTTGCCTGCGCAGGCAAGATGCCTGCCCTACGGTTGGTAGGTGAACTTACACCCAGGTCTACTAACGGAAACTCCCCGGCAACCGCAGCCCCAGCGTGATTGCTCTCGCTGCCATAAATAGCGCCAGGGCCAGCCACAGGAGATGGCTGCTCTGGAAGTACCAGGCGATCGCCCCCATTGGCGCAAACCCCACAAAAGCTGCCACCACTGCCGCTTTGCGCAAAATTTTGCCCTCGGTCAACCCCAGGAAGTAGCCATCCAGCATGTATGCCTGGGAGCCAAAGGCGATCACTGGAAGCAACCACCAGGCATAGGTCTGGACAGCACTGACCACCTGACTATGGCTGGTCAGTAGACCAAACAGAGGTCCGGGGAAACCGACAAAGAGGAGGGCAATCGCCAGCCCCATGATCAGACTGACGATTCCCGCAAGCTGCGCCAGCGAAGCCAGTTTCTCTCCCTCGCCGCTACCGCGAAACATCCCGGCGTAGCTTTCGGTGGCAAAGGCGACGCCATCAATAAAGTAGGCGGCCAGCATGACAACCTGGAGCAGCAGCGTATTGGTCGCCAGAACCACCGTTCCCATCGATGAACTGAGGTTGGTGAAGACGGCAAAAGTGGAGATGAAGGCAAAGGTGCGAATAAGGATATTGGTGTTGAGCAGAACGGCCGCCTTCAACGCTTTCAGGTCGAGAACAGACGGCAGGAGCGATCGCACCTTATCCATTGGCACCTCCAGACCCACTAACCCTAAGCCCGTTAGCATCATGGCGTACTGAGCGATGGCGGTGGCTGCTCCCGCCCCAGCACTTTCCCAACCGAACTGCACAATAAATAGATAGTTGAAGAAAACGTTCACGCCATTGTTGACCGCCGACAGCACCAGCACCCGACTGCCGCGCCCCTTTCCCAGAAACCATCCCATCAGCACAAAGTTCATCAGGGCCGCAGGCGCTCCCCAGATTAGAGCGTTGTAGTAAGCCGTCCCGGCGAGTTTGACCTCTTCAGTGGCGCTAAGCAGTGCAAAACCAAATTCTCGCAGGGGGTGCTGGATCAGCAGAATGGTCAGTCCTGCCAGGAGAGCGATTGCGCCATTGCGCAACCCCGTGACAATCACCCCAGCATGGTCGTTACGTCCGATCGCCTGGGCGGTTGTCCCTGTCGTCGCCATTCGCAGGAAGCCAAACGTCCAGTAGATGTAGTTGAAGAGAACGGTCGCCAGCGCTACGCCTGCCAGGTGTTTGATGTCATCCAGGTGCCCCAGGAACGCAATGTCGATCAACCCCGCGAGGGGAACCATGAGATTCGACAGAATATTGACAGCAGAGAGGCGGAAAAAGCGTTCGGAATAGTCAAAGCGATCGGAGTTGAGGCGAGAGAGCATGGAGGGGGAACTTTAGATTTCCTTAAGGTTAGCTTTCTTGCGCTGCCTGGAACCAAAGCGTGATGGCAGAGAAGTATCACAGTGCTTTGTACTGTGATACTTCTCTGCCATCACGCTTTTAATTAACCGGACTTACTTTCGCACGATGTAGCAGGCGATCGCCCCACACATACCCTGTATACCGCACTCGCACTAATGCGCCCGGTTCAGTGGTATCGTTCATCAGTTGGTGCTGTTGAGGGTCGTAGGGAATCTCTGTTCCAACGGGGGCAATTGATTCTATCTCCCATTCCTTTAATAACTGATCTATTGGCTTCAGGAGGGGAATCAAGCGGGAAGCCGGAATGTCCGGGTTCTGCTGGGCCGCATGGGCGGCGGTTGGGAGTTGGAGCAGCAGGGATTCCAGGGTTTGCAGGGTCGATTGTTTGAATTCTTGCAGGAGTTGAGCTTTTTGTTCTTCAAGCTGTTTTTGTAGGCGTTCGTACTCCTGTTTGAGCTGGCTGACTTCAACATCGGTTCCATCTGTCTCAACAGGTGCGTGGTCAGAGCCGGGTTCTGAGAATTCAGCAATGAGTTTGACCAGCGGCAGCTTCAATGTGGCGCTTAATTTCTGAAGGGTTGCCACCTGCATCTGGCCAATGTTGCCCCGCCTGAGCTGATTGATCTGTCGCTCAGATACACCGGACAGCCGGATAAGCGCGGCCAAACTGGGGATATCGGCCTGCTGGAGGAGCGATCGCAGTTTTGGAGTGTAGTCGGGCGTGTGCATCTGATCCATCTCCTGTTTATTGCCGTACCAGCCCAGCCAAAATGCTGCATTGGATAAAGTGCATCTCGACTAAAACAACACGGAAAGCGCTGATTTAGTTGGGGCGATCGCTTTTTTAGGAGATTTCTGCAAAAGAAAATACCCGTTGTGTGGGCGTTTGCCCCCCCCGAGCGGGGGGGAAC
>JBIKWV010000414.1:0-4929 GCA_044356135.1 Elainellaceae cyanobacterium | reverse complement strand
TGGGTCATTTGGCATGAGCATTGCCATTCATTTTGTGGGACGGGCATCTTGCCCGTCTGGGCGGGCGAGACGCCCACCCCACAGAGGTATAGCTATGAGCAAAGCAAATGACCCACTAGTAGGGAACTTTCCTTAAACTTTTCGCAGACGGGCCGTCAACAGTCCAACCACTCCTGCGACGGTCAGCAGCCCAATTGCCCCCGGCACCAGCGGCACCCACAGACTTGCTCCAACCCATAGCCCGTAGCACAGCCCATACAGGCTAATGAGGGCCGCCACCAGTGCGATCGCCATCAGCGGTAGCCGCCGGAAATACCAGACAATCAGTCCACCAGTCAGCGTCCAGGCAAAAATCCACAGCCCCTCGCCCCAGACAGGCCACCAGCGGATGAGAGGACGGTTGTTCAGGGTGGCGCTCAGGAGCTGACTGACCATCTGACCGTGCAGCTTCACCCCGGCCATATCTCCGTAGGGTGTATTCCAGAAATCTACCCTGGCCCGGTCGCGGTCGGTCATGCCAATTAAGACAATGCGATCGCGCCATTGTTCGGGAGGCACCTGGTTTTGCAGCAGTGCGGCCAGCGAGACGGCGGGGGCAAATAGGCTGGGGCTACCGTTGTGAACCCGGTATTTCAGCAAAGTCTGGTAGCCAACAAGCTGATTGTTGCGGTTCTGATAAGGCCCCCCACTGCCCAGTAGTTGGGGAATGGGACGATTGCCCAACTGCATATCCTGCACATAATCCCCGGACTCATTCAGCGGAGAAACAAAGGCTTTTCCCTCGGCCTCCAGGTAGCGACGCGCCAGCACTAGATTGAACGCGTCTGAGGTGTTGCAGTACTGGAGGTCGGGATTTTGCATCAGATAGTGACGACGGATAAACCTTCCCCCATCGCTGTCGTCTACAAAGTCGCTGAAGCCCACCTGAGCGGGACTGACTTCAGACGGGGGCGGTGTACCAGGAATCAGTTCTCCACGCCGATTTATATAGCCACTTTTGCAGACCACAATCAAACTGTTGGCTTGTTTGAGTTGGGCGGCTAACTCAGGGATGGCGTTGAAGTCCCGGTACAGATCGAGACCAATCACTCGGGGCGGAGATTGCTGCAAAACATTCAACACATCCAGCAGTGCTGCATCGGGAATGCTGCCGGGACTGGGGGCATAACGGCTGTTCAGAAAGCGCGTACTGTCCTGGTCTACCTCGACGATCAGCAGGCGAACGTCCTGGGGTTCATCGGGAGCTAGCCGCAGCAAATGGTCGTAGGTTGCCAGTTCTGCGGGCTGCATCCATCCCCCCAGACGGGCTACCCCTAAAAGTCCTGTGATCGCCAGTGCTGCCAGAACAACCGTGCGCAGCCGCACCCGACGCCAGGGCTGTTCCTGACTGGTAGTAATGTATTCGACTTGCAGGGGAATTGGGGCTGGAGATTTGCCCTTCGCCTGCTGTAGCCATTCCTGCGCTCCCAGTAAGTCTTTACCCCGCAGCAGATAGCTCTCTTCCCGCCCTGCCCGGTTCCAATCAATGGCCTTCGTCAGCAAACGGGTGTGGTTCCGCACATGCTGGGGTTCTGCGTCGAGCGATCGCATCAGTTCCCCAAAACTCATGAAGAAGCCGTCCCGCTTGCGAAAATCGATCCACTGGCCATCCTTCAGGCTGGGCGGCAGCAGGGTGGGCGCAACCGTGCGGTAGTGGAGCGGCAAAATGCGTTTGTTCAACGAGACAGCGTAGTCAAGCTGCTCCAGACAGGCGCGATCGCTTGCTGTCGCCGGAGACAGAACGATGAGCATTATCTCTGCGGACTCGATCGATCGCTGAATCTCAGCTTCGACATCGCGCCCCACCCCTACCGCCAGACTCTCCTGGTCAAACCAGGTGGTTCTGCCCTGACTTTGAATCGCCTCATTCAATCGACGGACAAAGTCTGAATCAGCAGACGAGTAAGCCAGAAATACGTTAATCGCGGCGTCTCCGGGTTGCTCCAGGCTCGTCGTCAAAAACTCCTTCTGAAGAGCGGTTGGCGGATAGTCCTCCGATTTCTCGGCCACCTGCAACCATGATGCCGCCTGCTTTAAGTTGTTGCCCCGCAGCAGAACGCTGGGATTACGCTGCTGCGCTCTCCACTTCAGCGCCCGCACCAGCAGAATCTTGTGTTGCTCAAAGTAGGCCGCATCCTGGTTCAGGTACTTCAGCAAACGATTGATGGCCAGCCTGTACAGTCCCTCATCCTCTGCTTCCGTCAGGTCGATGGCCTGAACATTTTGTAGCTTCGTGGGAATGGGCGGCGGCACCTTCGTGTTTGAGATCAGCCCAAAGATATCGTCCATTCCCCGACGAGCGCTGCGGCTGCTTTTTTCAGTGGTCTGGAGCCGCAAGGGAATGATCCGCTTATTGTGGGCGATCGCATAGTCTACCTCCCGCTGACACTGTCGCGACGCCAGGGACTCGTGCGACAGCAAATACACCATTGTGTCGGCTCGCTCGATGCCCCGGTTGACCGCCTCCTCCAGTTCCTCCCCGGACTGCACGTCGGTCTGATTAGTCCACAGGGTGAATCCCTGGCGCATTAAACTATGGCCAATCTGGGTGGCGATCGCCCGGTCCGCCTCCGCAGAGCAGAGAAATACCTGGGTCATCAGGTTATTGGCGTTCTTGGTGCTCTCACAGATGAACGCGCTGTGCAGATCCGTTGGCTCACAGGGGGGTGGACCATCCCGAAAGCGCTGTCGCAGCCATGCCTCTGCCTGAAGTCGCTCCTCACCCACCAGCAGATAATGAGGCTGCCGCTGTTCCCGCTCCCACTCCCGAGCCTGGGCCTGTAACCGCGTGTGTTGCTGGACGTAGTTCTGATGACGCTGAAAAATCCCTAGCAGACCCGCCAACGAGGTCTCAAAATTGTCGATATCTTCCCGGAACCAGACCCAGTTGATTCGGGCAATGGCTGGGTGCAGGTTGGGATTGCGATCGTCGCTGTAGTGTTCTCCCGCCGCCTGCACTGCCTTCCAATCCGACTCCGACCTTTCCGGGTTGCGCTGCATCCAGATTTCTCGGCTGATCTGGTCAACGTGCATCAGGGGAATGATGCGCTTGTTGAGCCGCACCGCCAGTTCGATCTCTCTGCGGCAGTAGGGCGAGTTGACCGCGTGGGGCGAAATGACAAAGATAAAGTTGTCTGAGGTTTCGATGCCCTCGTTAATCTGATCCTGATAGTCAACGCCCAGGGGAATATCGTTCTGGTCTACCCACACCTTGAGGCCAGCGCCGATTAGCCGCTGGTGCAGGCGGAGCACAAAACCTTTGCTATCGGGACGACCATAGGAGATAAATGCATCCTGAAAAGCATTCATTGTAGCGGTGGTAGAATTTCACCAAATCTTACCACCTGTGTCTTTCAGGAATCCTTTGTGGGGTCATCCAGGATGTTGAGGGTCAAGCCTTCCCTCGCCAACTCCACATTAGGGAATCGTGCCTTTATTTCAGCCTGCGCCTGGTCAAGAAAATCGTCGTCGTAGGCGGGGTCATGGTGGAACAGGATAATGCGCTTGACTTTGGCGGCGATCGCCAGCTCAATCCCAGATCCCCAGATGATCGAGTGCTGGCTGGCAGCCTCATCAGGGTCGTACAACGCAGGATTGATATAGGAGGCGTCGTAGATCAGGGCATCAGCCTGGTGAGCCAGGTACAGCAAGCTCTGGTCGGGCTGCTCCCCGTTTTCGGTGTCGGTCGCGTAGACAACTGAGTAGCCGTTCCAGGTAACCCGGTAGCCCAACGCCCCATTGGGGCGATTCAGTGACACCGTTTCAATCATCACATCGTCCAGGGTAATCACAGATCCCGGAGCAATATCGCGGAACTTCAGGTCCGAGCGCATCACCTGCAAAGGAACCGGAAAATTGGGGCGCAGCATCTGGTCACAGAGACGCTGTTTGATGGAAGCTCCGTTCGCTCCCATTGCCCCATAGATGTGGAACAGGTTCCCGGGGATGAAGGCCGGGGTGAAGAAAGGAAACCCCTGAATTCGATCCCAGTGGCTATGGGTGAAAAAGATGTGGGCCTCAACGGGCATTTCCTGCCGCAGGTGTTTTCCCAGCACCCTCAACCCCGTGCCGCCATCAAAGATAATTCGCTTTCCCCCGACCTGAAGCTCTACGCAGGCCGTGTTACCGCCATAGCGTACTGTCTCCAGTCCGGGGGTTGGGATGCTGCCCCGCACTCCCCAGAACTTCACTGTAAAACCGCAGGCGGAACCGAGATGCGAGAGCGCAGTTGGAACGGATGTGCAAGAACTGGCTGTAGAAAGGTCAAAGCCGGACATGAAAAGTACTAAAGTCTGGTTTAAGTGAATGACGGACAACCGATTCCCAAAGGAACGCCAAGAGAGTCAGAAACGAATCCTCTTCCTATTAAAGATTCCCCAAGGCTGCGGAAGAATCAGCATTGAATCAAAAACTAGCCCAAATTCTGTTTTTGCTTGCGCTACACCCTGCCTGACTGAATGTGAACCGAGCAGTAGATGCAATAAACATTGAAATATAGCGCACTTCTATCAGAATAGGGGGTATCACTCACCAGGGTTGTCATCTCCTTACAAAAAAGTGGACAGTTTGTTAACTGTCTGAGGAGGGGCAGGTGGAAGGCCGTTATAGCGCCTCGCGCTCCAGCAGACCCCAGGTTTTTATGTGAGAGCCGCGAAACGCTTTCTAAGAGAGCGTTTCAGAAAAATCGGCGCGATTTATAGCGGTTACCGCTGTTATACGGTGCAGGGGTTTGGGGGCATCGCCCCCAAACCCCCCGTACTTCATCCACAGAAGAAACGCTATTGTCAAAAGTCCCGTACTCAGATCCTATCCGAAAACCCAAATTCTGGCGGGCGCGACGCTGACGCGTCGCGCCCGCCAGAATTTGGGTTTTCGGATAGACAATAAATG
>JBIKWV010000413.1:0-4931 GCA_044356135.1 Elainellaceae cyanobacterium | reverse complement strand
CAGAATTTGGGTTTTCGGATAGGCTCTAAATACTCTCCACAAATTTCGCCAACCGATCCATCCCCTTCTCAATTACCGCCAGACTCGTCGCATAGGACAACCGAATGCAATCATCCGTCCCAAACGCAATCCCTGGAATCGCCGCCACCTGCTGCGACTCCAGCAGCGCACTACAAAACTCCAGCGCACTCATCCCCGTCTTGGCAATGCTGGGATATACATAGAACGCCCCATCGGGCTTTGGGCACACAATTCCCGGCATTGCGTTCAGCCGCTCCAGCATCACCTTGCGCCGCGCCGCAAACGCGGCCAGCATCTCCTGCACGCAGTCCTGGGGGCCTTCATAAGCGGCGATCGCCCCATATTGGGCAAACGTGCAGACATTCGACGTGCTGTGTCCCTGGATTGTGGCAGATGCTTTAACGATAGGCACTGGCCCTGCCATAAAGCCCACCCGCCATCCGGTCATAGCATAGGTCTTAGCAAACCCACTGCTGACGATCGTGCGTTCGTAGATCTCTGGCCCTGCCGCTCCAATACTGAGATGCTCTGCCCCATCGTAGAGAATCTTTTCGTAAATCTCGTCGGAAACAACCCAGATATCACTGTCTACAACAACCTGGGCGATCGCCTTCACTTCTTCCGGTGTGTACACCATCCCGGTTGGATTCGAAGGTGAGTTAAAGACCAAAAATTTCGTCTTCGGTGTGATAGCCTGCTTCAGCTGGTCTGGCGTCATCTTGAAGCCCGACTCAACTGTCGTTTGAACGACCACCGGAATCCCACCTGCCAGCTTCACCATCTCTGGATAGCTGACCCAGAAGGGCGCAGGAATGATCACCTCATCCCCTGGATCGATCGTTGCCAGGAACAAGTTAAACAGCGATTGTTTTCCACCGTTCGTGACAAGAATATTCTCCGCCCCGTAGCAGAGATCATTGTCTCGCTGGAGTTTTTGGGCGATCGCCTCCCGTAGTTTCGGCTCCCCTGCAGCTGGCCCATACCGCGTTTTCCCCTGATCCAGTGCAGCTTTTGCGGCTTCCACAATATGTTTAGGGGTGTCGAAATCTGGCTCTCCCGCACTAAAACTACAAACGTCAACACCCTCTGCCTTCAACGCCTTCGCTTTGGCATCGATCGCCAGCGTCATCGACGGCGTTACCTGTGCTACCCGTTCTGCCAGTTTCATGTTCACCCGATCAAGTCACGCAAATGTATCCCTTAGCCTACTTCAGATGCGATCGCTTCGACCGGAAATTTAGGGGATTTTTAGCATCCGCTTAAACAACTGGACTTTTGACTAAATTGCGCCGATTTTTCCTAAAACGCTGACTGCGTCAGCGTTTTAGGAAAAATCGCTGCCAAAACCAAATATGTCGTGAAACGCCCTCTGAGAGGGCGTTTCGCGGCATTGTAGAAAAAATAGTCAAAAGTCCAGTAAACAAGCAGACATTGAAAACCCAATCAGGTTGCTCCCCCGCTATGCGGGGGGAGCAGCCTGATTGGGTTTTGATATTTTAAGCAATGCTGCCTCGTTTGCGGGCCTCTTTGTAAGATGTACCAATATTTCTCAGGCCAGAGCGGATCATTTCTCGCTCCAGCAGTGCGAAGAATCGGGCGCGATCGCCCCCCCGCACCACCGCCTGATTGTGGGCCTCCGCCAGCGCCACTGGATAGCCGTAGCCCTTCTGTACCTGGGTCAACGTCAGACTGAGTGCCATATTCAGCAAATCTTCATCCTCCGCAACCCAGGCGGGGAATTCCACCCGTGCGACTTCGGCACCAACGTTGACGTAGCAAAAATGCACACGATGGTCGCCATAGAAGTCCAGAATTTTGGCGGAACTGCGCCAGATGGCGCTGCGCTGTCCCGGTTCCAGCAACAGTCCCCAGAGGGCGGTATCTCTCAAGGGCGCAAACACCTGGCAGGGCGCATCTTCGGTTTTACCGGGGCAATAGGTTTGGCAGTCTGGCACTGAGTGAGGACAGGTGTGCAACCGTAGAAAGTTCAACGCTTCTCCACTGCGGGCGGCGCTGAGGTAGCCCACCAGGGGAATTCCAGCCGTTCTCAAGCCATCCCAGGCTTGCAGGATGGGGGTGAGGATGCGATCGCGCGCCTCCCCCGGCAGGGGTTCAAGAAACCAGTGGATCAGGGAACCATCTACCATCGCTAGCTGAGGATGCTCCGGCTCCTTGCTGACCGCTTCCCCCAACTCCGCCAGCACCACCGCCTCCGATGCAGTGCGCCGATAGCTCATCCATTCCTCCGTACTGATGCCCCACTGCCGTGACGCATAGAGATCTTCGGGGCGGTAAAATACCTCCGGCAGGCTATCCAGCAGTGGATGGCGGTTCTGCCCGTAGTGCAGCACGATCCGACCCACGTTAATCAAATAGCAGTAGGCGATCTCATGGTGACTGGGCGCAATCTGCGACCCGTCGGTGGCGATCACAGTGTGACAGGGCAGGGCGGGACTAATGGTAACGCGAGTGGTCAAGGGTTCGAGGGGCGTAGCGGCGGCAAATCCAAGGCGATCGCTCCAGCTCTGGCGCACCTCCACCAGGTCTTCCTGTCGTTCCTGCGCCTCCCCTAACAAAAGCTGGGCTCGATCCAACCGTTTTTTGGCAGCCGCTGCCTCGGCATTCAGGTGTTGGCTGATGCCCTGCATCTGGCGAGCAAGTTTAGTCAGGTCGAGCATGAAACAGTACAGATAAACTGCTCAAAGTTTACAACACATAGAACGCACGTATTGAGGACGGGTGTATTATTGGACAAGGAAATTGGTTTCATTCATGGAAAACCCGCTCGGTTCAGTCATTCAAGGCTCCCTCAGTCAGGGATTAGAAGTGCGCCTGCATCCTGATGTGCTCGTTGAGGATATGCGGGTCGGCAAGTTTCTGGTGGTGCAGGGGCGGCGATCGCGCTTTTTTTGTATGCTCACCGATGTGGCGTTGGGGGCAGCCAGCCAGCGCATTCTGGCGAATCCTCCTGATCCGGAGAACACCTTCCTGCACGAAGTTCTGGCGGGGAGTGGAACCTATGGGACGGTCAATCTGTCGCCGATGCTGATGATTACCGAGAGTAGTCAGAATGTGCTGGACAGTGAACCGAAACAGAATAAAAAAAACAACGGGAAGACGACCTACAAAGCAAACACGAATGCGGTTGAGTTGATGCCCGTGAAAACGATTCCCAGTCACTTCAGTCAGGTCTACGACGCCAGTGAGCGGGACTTTCGCGCGGTGTTTGGCTGGGAGGATGACCCCCATCGGCGCAATTTTGCCATTGGGCAACCGATCGATATGGAGGTGCCCGTGTGCATTGACCTCGATCGCTTTGTCGAGCGTAGCAACGGCGTCTTTGGTAAATCGGGTACCGGAAAATCCTTTCTGACGCGGCTGGTGCTCTCTGGCATCATTCGCAAGCGGGCGGCGGTGAATCTGATCTTTGACATGCACTCGGAGTACGGCTGGGAAGCCACCCGCGAGGGTAAGCAGTTCAGCACGGTCAAAGGGCTGCGCCAACTCTTCCCCGGTCAGGTGCAAATTTTCACGCTGGATCCGGCTTCTACCAAACGACGCGGTGTGCGCGATGCCCAGGAACTCTACATCAGCTATGACCAGATCGAAGTGGAAGACCTGACGCTGGTGCGCGGCGAACTCAACCTGTCGGAGGCCAGCCTGGAAAACGCCATCATTCTGCGCAATGAGTTTGGCAAAAACTGGATCTCCCGTCTGCTGACGATGACCAATGAGGAGATCCAGGAGTTCTGCGAGGTCAAGATGGGCAGCAAGTCCTCCATCATGGCGCTCCAGCGCAAACTGACTCGTCTGGATGACCTGAAGTACCTGCGGCAAACCACGCCCCACAACTACGTCGGACAGGTGCTGGAGGCGCTGGAGTCCGGGAAGCACGTCGTTGTGGAATTCGGCTCCCAGTCCAACATGCTCTCCTACATGCTGGCCACCAACATTATTGCGCGACGCATCCATGCCAGCTATGTGCATAAGGCCGAGCGCTTTTTGCAGACCAAAAATCCGAGCGATCGCCCCCAACAGCTCGTTATCACCATCGAAGAAGCCCACCGCTTCCTTGACTCCGCCACCGTCCGGCAGACTATTTTTGGGACGATCGCCCGCGAAATGCGCAAATATTTTGTGACGCTCATGGTGGTAGACCAGCGACCTTCAGGCATCGACAACGAGGTGATGTCTCAGATCGGCACCCGCATCACTGCGCTCCTCAACGATGAGAAAGACATCGATGCGATTTTTACCGGGGTTTCAGGTGGACAGGCACTGCGATCGGTGCTGGCGAAGCTCGATTCCAAGCAGCAGGCGCTGATTCTCGGTCACGCTGTCCCCATGCCCGTAGTGGTGCGCACCCGCGCCTACGACGAAAAATTCTACGCTGAAGTGGGCGATACCGCCTGGGAAGAGTTACCCGATACCGCCCTGTTCCGCGCCGCCGAAGCCGCCAAAGCTGACCTGGGGTTCTAGACGATGCCGACGAAGTCGAACCAACGATCAAACCGTCAGCGCAAACGTCAATCAGATCCCGGCATCTACCAGATCAGATGTCGTGCCAACGGAATGCGATACGTCGGGCAGGCGAAGGATATTCAAAAGCGCTGGAAGCAGCACAAAAGCCAACTGAACCAGGGCAACCACGCCAATAAACGGCTGCAAGCAGATTGGAAATCCTACGGTGAAGACGCTTTTGAGCTAAAAGTTCTGGAGCGCTGCCCCAAACTACTGCTGGACTTCAAAGAAGCTTACTGGATCGCCAGGAACGGAGACTACAACAGGCAGCGACCAACGGCTTTTCTCTACGGCTGGTGGTGGGCGATCGACCTGAGTCTGGCGCTGCTGATGGTGGGCGGCATCGTCTGGCTATTTTTTAGATAAATACAGCGCTTCGCGCTGATATA
>JBIKWV010000412.1:0-4941 GCA_044356135.1 Elainellaceae cyanobacterium | reverse complement strand
ACGATCATCGCCAGGAACACCAGCACCAGAATTACTACCCAGGTCACCAATTCCCGCCCACCCGTTTGAGCTATCTCGACGGTTTGACCAATAGAGCGAGGCAGAGTCGAAACGATACTGACAAAGATCAATAGAGATGCACCATTGCCCACACCGCGTTCGGTGATCAGTTCGCCGACCCACATGACGAACATGGAACCGGCGGTCAGCGCCATAACGGTACCTGCGATGAACCAGGGACCAGGGTTCTCGGCAAAGCGCTGTACCAGCAATGCAATACCAAAACTCTGGATAATCGCCCAGCCCAGTGCGACATAGCGAGTAATCTGAGAAATTTTACGACGACCTGCCTCACCCTCGTTCTTCTGGAGATTCTCCAGACTTGGAATGGCGGCGGTCAGCAACTGCAGGATGATGGAGGCGTTGATGTAGGGAAGAATCCCTAGCGCAAAGACGCCCAGCGCTGACAAGCCGCCGCCAACGAACACGTCCACGAAGCTAACGAGTCCGGCCAGTCCCGAATCTCGCAGTCCCTGCTGGAAAGCAACACGATCGATACCGGGAACCGGAATAAATGCACCCAGACGCACCAGAATTAGCATTCCGACAGTAATAAGCAGCCGTCCACGAAGACCGGCTGCCTGTGCCATCTGCATAAACGTCTCTTGGGCGGTTGGAGTCTTATCTCTAACCATGAAGGGATACCTCGTATGCCAGCGAATATAGGCTTGCTTCGGGTGGGAAAACCAGACTGCAAAGGTGAAGCTTACTCATCACCCAGCAATATGCAGCTTCCACCTGCTGCTTCGATCTTAGTGCGGGCTGAGGCTGTGAAGGCAGCCGCCGTTACCTTGAGCGCAACCGCCAGTTCTCCATCACCCAGAACCTTGAGAGGCCCATCGTCCTGGGTCAGAATACCTGCTTCGAGCAGAGAACCGAGGGTTACTTCAGTATCGGCGGCCAGATCAGCCAGGTCACCCACATTGATCGTAGTGTACTGCTGGCGGTTCAGGACGGTAAAGTGCTTCAGCTTTGGAATACGGCGATACAGGGGCATCTGACCGCCTTC
Source organism: Elainellaceae cyanobacterium (assembly GCA_044356135.1). Lineage (GTDB taxonomy): Bacteria > Cyanobacteriota > Cyanobacteriia > Elainellales > Elainellaceae > CAZVXA01. The sequence goes on along the minus strand of JBIKWV010000412.1, from coordinate 3,872 downwards.
AAATCCAGGACGAGTACTGCGACCCGAACGGGACTTTTGACCGCGCATACCAAATCCGCAGCTTGCGCCCTGTCCGGCGGAGATACCGCGCCCGACGCGACGGCGGCGCTTTTGGGAGCCTGGTTGGGGTACTGCGTCTGTAAGTCTCATAGTGGTTGAGGTGGGAGAGTGGGAGAGTGGGAGAGTGGGAGGGTGAGTGAACCACAACCTAACAAACCCGGGTTGATGTCAACTACTTAGACGTAGAGAGATTCGACGGGAACGCCGCGCTCTTCAGCCACGTCGGAAAAGGTGCGGAGGGTAGCCAGCGCATTGGTGGCAGCGCGGGCGTTGTTCAGGGGATTACCCGATCCCAACTGCTTCGCTAGCACGTTACGGACGCCTGCCAGTTCCAGAACCGTTCGCACAGCTCCCCCAGCAATTACCCCGGTACCGGGAGCGGCGGGACGCATCATAACTTTTGCACCACCACCGTCACCCTTCACGGGATGGGGAATGGAGTTGGATTTGGTGAGAGGAACTTCCACCAAATGCTTCTTGCCATCGACAACACCCTTACGGACAGCACCAATGACATCACTGGCCTTGCCAACACCAACGCCTACCTGACCCTTCTCGTTACCGACAATGACAATTGCTCGGAAGCTAAGTTTCTTACCGCCCTTGACCACTTTGGTCACACGGCGGATTTGAACCACGCGCTCCTGCCAATCGGACTCTTTCTCTTTTGCCTTACTTTTTTTATTGCTGCGCTCTTTAGCCATTGTTCTTGCCTACCTTAGAACTCCAGTCCGCCTTCTCGTGCTGCGTCGGCCAGCGCTTTGACTCGGCCATGATAAAGGTTGCCACCGCGATCGAAGACGACCTGGCTGATGCCCTGAGCGATCGCTCGTTGAGCGACCAACTTACCAACCTGGCTGGAGGCATCGCAGTTGGCTCCCGTTTCCAGTTCGCCCTTCAGTTCGGGGTCAAGGGTGGAAGCAGCCACCAGCGTTTTGTGCTGAGTGTCATCAATAATCTGAGCGTAGATGTGTTGATTCGAACGAAAAACAGCCAGCCTGGGGCGCTCTGAGGTGCCAGAAACCGTCCGGCGGATGCGTCTGTGACGACGCTGAATAGATTCTTTTCGAGTCAGTTTCATGGTTACTTCTTACCTGCCTTACCAGCTTTCAAGCGGAGCGATTCTGTTGCGTAGCGAATGCCCTTGCCCTTGTAAGGCTCCAGTGGGCGGACGGAGCGAATCAATGCAGCTACGTCGCCAACGGCCTGCTTGTCGATGCCAACCACGCTGAAGTTAAAGCCTTGCTGGCTCTTCGTATTGGGAATGGGCACTGCTTTTTGATCAACTTCAACCGTGACACCTTTAGGCAGATCGATTTCCACCGGGTGGCTGTAGCCCGCGTTAATGGTGAGCTTGCTCCCAGCAGACTGGAGACGGTAACCCACCCCGGCGATCTGCATGTTCTTTCTGAATCCTTCCGTGACGCCCGTGACCATATTGGCCACCAGGGTACGGCTCAGACCGTGACGCTGACGGGCAGCGCGGGAATCATCCCGGCGGTTGACCAGAAGATTACCGTCTTCCTGAACGACTTCTACCTCGGCGGGCAGCGTCAAAGACAGTTCACCTTTGGGGCCTTTCACGGCCACCTGCTGTCCCGAAATAGTGACGGTGACCTTGGCGGGGACGGGGATGGGACGTTTACCGATGCGAGACATGACTCAATGCTCCAGATCAAATTACCAGATGTAGCAGAGGACTTCGCCGCCCAGTCCACGACGACGCGCATCCCGGTCAGTCATGATGCCACTGGAGGTCGAGATGATGGCGATGCCGATACCCCCCAGCACGCGAGGCAGTTCACGACAGTTGGAGTAGACCCGCAGCCCAGGCTTACTCACCCGCTGCAGGGCATTAATAATCGGCTGGCGCGTCTTGCCCTTATATTTGAGGGCGATCACCAGATGCTTTTTCACACCCTCACCCGCCTCTGAAAACTCAGCGATGAACCCCTCCTGCTGAAGCACCTGCGCGATGCTTCGGGTCATTTTTGTGGAGGGAACTTCCGTCGTTTGATGCCTCGCCATCGTCGCATTGCGAATCCGGGTCAGCATATCTGAAATGGTATCGTTTGCCGCCATAGTGTCCTCTTTTTCAAACTGCCTCAGTTATCGCGGAAGGGCATTCCCATTTCCTTCAGCAGGGCACGTCCTTCTTCGTCAGTGTTTGCAGTCGTGATAATTGAAATGTCCATCCCCCGGATCTGGTCAATGTTGTCGTACTCGATTTCGGGGAAAATCAGTTGCTCGCGCAGACCCAGCGTATAGTTGCCACGTCCATCGAAGCTCTTGGGGCTGATGCCGCGAAAGTCACGAATACGGGGCAGCACCAGATTGACCAGTCGATCCATGAAGGCGTACATACGGTCAGAGCGCAGCGTCACCATAATCCCGACGGGCATCCCTTTACGAATTTTGAAGCCAGCGATCGCCTTTTTTGCTCGCGTCACCACCGGCTTTTGTCCAGTAATAACCGCAATCTCAGCAATGGAAGCTTCCAGCGCCTTAGCATTCTGAGCGGCCTCGCCCATCCCCCGGTTGACCGTGACCTTGACGAGCTTCGGCACCTGGTGAATGTTGTTGTACTTGAATTGTTCCATTAGTTTTGGAACAACCTGGTCTTGATAATGCGCTTTAAGGTTAATCGGCATAGGTGTGTCCTGTAAACTTCCTGGGCTTGGTCAGGAATCGGTTTGAATTAATCGATAATCTCGCCCGTCTTCTTCAGCATCCGCACTTTTCGACCTTCAGCGTTGATGGTGTAAGCCACGCGGCTGGCGACCTTTTGCTTGTTGGAATAGAGCATCACATTGGAGCTGTGGATGGGCGCTTCAAACGTGGTAATTTGCCCCGATTCGCCTTCCTGCTGGGGTTTGACGTGCTTAGTTTTGACATTCACGCCTTTGACGACGACCTTGCTGGTTTCGGGAATGGCCCGCAGGACTTCGCCCACTTTGCCTTTCTCACTGCCCGAAATCACCTGAACGGTGTCGCCCTTCTTGACGTGCATTTTGTGTCGAACTTTACTTGTTCCAGCCATCACAGCACCTCCGGAGCCAGGGAAACGATTTTGGTGAAGTTTTTATCGCGCAGTTCCCGTGCTACAGGGCCAAATACGCGAGTACCTCTGGGATTACCGTCGTTGTTAATGATGACAGCGGCGTTGTCGTCGAAGCGGATGCTCATGCCGCTATCTCTCTGGAGACCTTTCCTGGTGCGAACCACCACGGCCTTAACGACATCAGATTTTTTGACCGCCATGTTAGGAATAGCGTCTTTGACCACGGCGATGATCACGTCACCGACGTTGGCATAACGACGGTTGCCACCCAGCACCCGGATGCACATTAGCTTACGAGCGCCACTATTATCGGCAACATTGAGATAGGTTTCTTGCTGGATCATGGTGTCCCTCTCGGAATCAAGCTTGTGAAGGTTCAGTGAGGATATCAACCACGGTCCACCGTTTGGTGCGGCTGAGGGGCCGGGTTTCCTGGATGCGGACGCGATCGCCCTCTTTGCATTTATTTTCTTCGTCGTGTGCCTTATACCGCTTGGTTCTCACCATAATCTTGCGGTACTTGGGATGGGGAGCGCGGTTCTCAACGGCCACCACCACTGTTTTTTCCATCTTGTTGCTGACAACAACACCAACCCGTTCTTTAACTGCCATGACTCCTTACTCCTTCTCTGCCTTCAGTTGACGTTCCCGCTCAACCGTGAGCAGTTGCGCTAGACGATGGCGAGTGTGCTTATACTGATGAGTTTTCGTTAACTGACGGGTGGCCTGCTGGAAGCGCAGATCGAACAGT
>JBIKWV010000411.1:0-4951 GCA_044356135.1 Elainellaceae cyanobacterium | reverse complement strand
CAGTTCTTCATAATTAGCAATGCTGCCTTCAACCCCCGTAATCTATGACACGTCGTCATTTGACGGGATCAGAGGCGTTACCCAGTATGGGGGGAGAGTATTCACAACCAATCTCTATGGCACTACTTCATACGCCATCTGGCTCCTCGATGGTTCGATCTTCCGTTCCAACCCAGTGGTTTTCGAGATGGCAGGTCATTGCCCAAAGTGGGTACTGGTTTTTCGGATTGATGGCCCTGGGCAGCTTCAGCAGTGCCCTCTACCCCCATCCTCCCCTGGTTGCCTTTGCTACGGTCGCGGGAGCCACCCTTCCCCGCCGTAAGGCACTGCTGGCCGCGATCGCCATCTGGTTCGTCAATCAAATCCTGGGTTACGGCCTTCGGGGGTATCCACAAACGCTGGAGTCAGTCGCCTGGGGCTTGCTCATGGGCGTTAGCGTCGTCCTGGTGGCCGGGTTTGCTACGCTCCGCCCTTCGTTCAGTCAGCACTCGTTCAAAGGCCACTGGCTGTGGATGGCGATCGCCCTGGTGAGTGGCTTTCTACTGTTTCAGGGAGTGACCCTTGCTTTCCTGACGCTGCTGGGCGGACACGGCCTCAATTCTACGATTCTGGCGTGGCTATTCGGTAAGGAACTGGTCTGGGCGATCGCGCTGACATCCGTTTATTCCCTGTTGGGTGCGATGCTCACGCATGGCCATCCGATCAAAGGGCGAGGCAAAGTCGCCTGAATTGTAACAGAATTGCAACATTTGACGGATTGTCTTTTGACGAGATAAAGCAATCTCCCTTAATGATGGAGTGGTCTACAGTCTTTTCCAGGCTGATACAGCGGTTCTCAATCGTCCGAACGGTGGAACCCCCTTCGGCCTGAGCGCTCAGGAGTTCGGCGAGGCTCACTCGAGCTGTCGAAAGCTGCGTGGGGGCTTCGCCCCTGCCTCATTCCGCCAGTGTGAAAGACGCTGTATCCGATTTTCAATACGAGAGGAACATCTGTGAAGCGAATGATTTCGGTCTTGATTGCAGCATTGGCGATCGCCCTGACACTGCTGCCAGCGCCTGTAATGGCAGCCGATCTTGCCAATGGGGCAAAGGTCTTCAGCGCAAACTGTGCCGCTTGCCATGCTGGGGGCGCAAATTTAGTGAATCCGGCAAAAACTTTGAAGAAGGCAGATCTGGAAAAGTTTGAAATGGCATCGTTGGATGCGATTAAAACTCAGGTCACCAATGGGAAAGGGGCAATGCCGGGATTCAAGACACGACTGACGGCTGATCAAATTGAAGATGTAGCCAACTACGTGCTTGATCAGGCAAATAAGGGATGGTCTTAAATATAGCGGTTTTCATTCGCATAAGGTGCAGGGGGTGTGGGGGCACCGCCCCCACGCAGGGGTTCCACCTCTGCACCCCGTACCTCACCCGAACGCGAAGTGCAATAGTAGAGTCTTTCACCGCTTGTTGGATGAGTCAGTGTGACTCATCGCAAGCGGTGAATTTCTTGCGATCTCCGTTGCTGCAACTGTCACCAGTCAATGCTACTCATGTATAGACTCACACTCGTTGCTGTCCTTGTTGCGCTGGCTCTGTTTGGCAGCTATCTTCCAGCAACTGCGGCCAACCTGACCAATGCAACCGAAACAGCACGGATTTATACTCAGTCTGGTGTCGCAGCCTTCAAAGACGGAGACTATGCGACTGCTTACGACGCTTTTTCTAAAGCCATCCAGCTCAATCCGGAGTACGGCACCGCCTATAGCAATCGCTGTTTGACAGATATTCACCTGAGAAAAAATGAATTGGCGATTTTAGATTGTAGTCAAGCGTTGGAACTGAGACCCACTGACCGAGAAGCGTACCTGAATCGAGGACTGGCAGCTTACCGCATCGGGAATTATGAGGCTGCGATCGCAGACGACACTCGTGTGCTGGAACTCACGCCCCACGACCCTCGCGCCTATTACAATCGAGGTCTGGCAAAAGTGGGGCAGGGGGCCTATCGAGAAGCACTCGTTGATTATGGCGAAGCGCTGCGGCAACTCTCGCCCCTTGAGCGAACGACCGTTGCACTCATTCAGAACGATCGCGGCGTTGCCCATCTGATGTTGCAACAGCATGAATCTGCAATCGATGCCTTTACTCAGGCCATTCAGGCAAATGCAGGCGATATCCGGGCCTTCTTCAATCGCGGTTGTGCGTATCACCAGCAGGGGAATCTCACGGCTGCGCTGGATGACTTTACTCAGGTCATTACCCTGGATCCCCAGTACGCGCAGGCGTATCTCAACCAGGGATTGCTGCACCATCAGTTGGGTGACCAGGGGAAGGCGATCGCCAGCCTCCAGTCCGCAGCAACGCTATTTCAGCAGCAGCAACAGTTTCCGGACTATCTCAAAGCGCGGAAATTGATTGAGCAACTGAAGACATCCCTGACTGCACTGGCAGACTCCTCCGATTTTGAATTCTTTGTTGACTCCACTGTTCTCAACTCATGATCAAATTGCGTCTACTTCTGGCTTCCGCTGCGTTTACCAGCCTCGGTTGGGCGATCGCCCACACTGCCTTGACCCCATCTGGAAAGCTGATTGCCGCCGAGTCACAGGCCGTGACCCTTCGCTTCCAGGCCAAAGTGGGTAATCAACCCTTTCGCTGCGGTGAATCCTATTCACTGGGAACTCCCGCAAACAGGGTAACGCCGACAGATTTTCGATTCTATGTGACTGATGTAGCGTTGATCGATGCGAATGGGCGAGCCGTTCCAGTCACCCTGCAACAGGACGGCAAGTGGCAATATCAGTCGGTTGCTCTGCTCGATTTTGAAGACAAATCCGCCTCCTGCGCCAATGGAACTCAGGAGGTGCGCGATCGGGTTATTGGCACTGTCCCCCCTGGCACCTATCGTGGTCTCCAATTCTCACTGGGCGTTCCCTTTGCCCTGAACCATGCCGATGCGACCCTGGCTGCTTCTCCGCTGAATCTGACCTCCCTCTGGTGGAACTGGCGAGGCGGCTATAAATTTTTGCGGATTGACCTGGCGAGTGCGGCCCTGCCGCAGGGTGCAGGCAATCGTCAATTAACGGCGCATACTCCCGCTGGCACGGGGCACTCACCAAACCCAGGACACCGACAACCGGGCGCTGGTCACTCTCCAGGCCCAGGCCACAGTCAGGCCCAGGGTTTTGCCATTCATCTGGGCAGTACCGCCTGTCAGGCCAGCGCGACGAACCAGCCGCCGACCCGCTGTGCCAACCCCAACCTTGCAGCGGTGACGCTGAACAACTTTGACCCCGCACGCAATGTGGTGGTTGCCGATTTAGCGACGCTGGTTCAGTCCACCAACCTGTCGATGAATCAGCCCAATACGCCCGCTGGATGTATGTCGGGGCCTGAGGACAACGATTGCAAGGGCATCCTGCACAACGTCGGATTATCCTTTGGGGGACAATCCTCTACCGGACAGACGTTTTTCCGAGTTCAGTAGTTCACATCGTTATGCTGAGATCTTGCATCAGAAACCAAAACCCTGATTCTGCCGCCGCTCAGCGGCGGCAGAATCAGGGTTTTGGTTGTTCTTTAAGCAAGGTGCAAGATCTGAGGATGCGAATCTGTTTGCCCCACCGCTGGCTGACGCTGCTGCTGATTGCCATTGTTTCCTGCTGCCTGTCATTGGGAATCAGCCGCACCTGGGCATCTACTCCCCCGGTGACCAATCCCCAGCCCTATCAGTGGAATCTGCCAGCCTGGGCACCCAGACCCGTGGTTCCCGCAGATAATCCAATGACTGCGGCGAAGGTAGAACTGGGGCGGCATCTGTTCTATGAGAAGCGGCTGTCTGTGAACGGTGCATTTTCCTGTGCGACCTGTCATGTGCAGTCGCTGGCATTTACTGACGGTAAGCCTGTGGCGATCGGGGCCACCGGGGAAGTCCATCCTCGCAACTCGATGAGTCTGGCCAACATTGGCTACAACTCGGTGTTGACCTGGGCCAATCCCCTGATGCGCAGTCTGGAACAGCAGATGCTGGTGCCCCTGTTTGGCGAACACCCGGTAGAGATGGGCATGATAGGCCGGGAAGATGAGATTCTGGCCATGCTCAAAAATGAGCCGGAGTACGCTCAGATGTTTGCGACTGCGTTTGCAGGCGAGGCAGTACCCGTTACTGTGAGGAATCTGACGAAGGCGATCGCTGCGTTTGAGCGCAGTCTGGTTTCGTTTAACGCTCCCTATGATCGCTATCGCTACGGTGGAGAACCAAACGCTATCTCCGAGGCGGCAAAGCGTGGAGAAACACTGTTCAATAGTGAACGACTGGAGTGTTTCCACTGTCACGGCGGCTTAAACTTTAGCGATTCAACGGTTCACGAGCGGCTGGCGTTTACGGAGATCGCGTTCCATAATACAGGGCTATACAACATTGGTGGCCGGGGATCGTACCCTCCTGACAATACGGGCGTGCATGAAATTACCAACGATCCGAATGATATGGGACGGTTCAAAGCGCCCACGCTACGTAACATTGCGCTGACGGCTCCCTATATGCATGATGGGAGTGTGGCAACCCTGGAGGAGGCGATCGCCCACTATGCGGCGGGAGGTCGCACCATTATCGATGGCCCTGATGCCGGGGTGGGGCGAGAGAATCCGCTCAAAAGTACCTTTATTCAGGGTTTTGAGTTAACCGATCTGGAAAAATCTGATCTCCTTGCGTTTCTACGCAGCTTAACGGATGAATCTTTGATCCGGAATCCTTCACTCAGTGATCCTCATCGCTGAGTCCCGGTAAGCAGGTAGGTGCGATTCAGCATTCAGGGATGAATTTTTGTAGAGAGCCGCGCTAAGCACGGCTCTCTACAAAAATTCATCCTCCCAATCAGCAATGCCCAGGAGGAGAACCTGGGGATCTGCTGTTTAATAAAATCCCAGGTTTCGCTTGGCGCGGCTTCGCCGCGCCAAGCGA
>JBIKWV010000410.1:0-4953 GCA_044356135.1 Elainellaceae cyanobacterium | reverse complement strand
TTTATTTTATGGCAAGCCCCTAAGCGATCGCCGCTGGTGTGATGATCCAACGATAGGGTAGCTCGTGCTTTGGGTAATCTAAATCTGGTTCCCGCCAGCGATTTCGATTTCAGACGGTGCAACCCTACACATCTTCGCCTCCGAGGTCTTGCATGTCTAAGATAGTCTCCATTCACTCTTACCGGGGTGGAACTGGAAAGTCCAATACGACTGCCAACGTTGCCGCCACGATCGCCCGTTATGGTTATCGAGTAGGAATTGTGGATACAGATATCCAGTCACCCGGAATTCATGTGCTGTTTGGCTTTGGCGAAGACAGTATCGACCGATCGCTCAACGACTACCTCTGGGGTCGCCGCTCCATCAGCGAAGCCGCCTACGATGTGACTCATGTTCTCGAAGGTAGAGGCACCAGCCGCAGTAAAATCTTTCTGGTGCCCTCCAGTGTCAAAGCCGGAGAGATCGCCCGTGTATTGCGCGAAGGCTACGATGTGGGTCTCCTGAACGAAGGCTTCCAGGATCTGGTTTCCTCTCTCGACCTGGACTATTTATTTATTGACACCCACCCCGGTCTCAACGAAGAAACGCTGCTATCGATCACCATCTCCGACGTGCTGCTGCTGATTCTCCGTCCCGACCAGCAGGACTACCAGGGCACCGCCGTCACAGTAGACGTGGCCCGCAAGCTGGAGGTGCCCAAGCTGCTGATGGTGGTCAACAAAGCACCGATGGTCTTTGATTTTGCCCAGCTCACCCAGCGAGTCCAGGAAACCTACGGTGCCCATGTCGCCGGGGTACTGCCCCACTCTGACGACATGATGGTGCTGGCCAGCTCGGGTATTTTCTCGCTGAAGTATCCTGACCATTCCCTGACCAAAGTAATAGATGCGATCGCCCAACAGATTGCAGGTTAATCAGCTCATGGATGGCCCTCGTGAGAGGCACCGTTCCCTTCGACTCCGCTCAGGGAACTTCCACCTGGCCAACAGGCATAGGGTGTAGAGCCGAAGGAAGAGCGCTGAGCGCCCCTCCTTCGGCTTATAAAAACCAGAGCACCTTCTGCAACTCCCAGGCGCAGCCGATCAGCACCAGACGGTGTTCCATTGGGAGAGAGTCGGCGCGGCTCTCGGTTAATAGTGATTGGATGAGCGATCGCACCTGTGGGTTCAGGTTGAGATCGTTGCTGAGGTAGCGAATTGTCAGCCGTAGTTCGCAGACGGAGGCGGTATGAAAAGAACTAAGAAAAGGATTCCAGGTGTTTAGCAGTCCCGAAAAAGGGTGCCAGGAGGGGGCTAAGCTATCCTTTTCTACGAGCTTTCCAGCGGGGCGTGGACAAGCAGGCAGGGGCGAGTTCATAGTCTCTGCCGGAGATGCGTCATCAGGTAGATGAGTAGAAAATGCCACAAAACCTCAGCGATCCCCTGGGGAAAACACTGAGGTTTATTAAAAAAATATGTGAAGGAGCATTTCTTGAAGTCCGGGTTAACGCGGTTCCAGACCGGGCTGGCAGCAGTTCACCAGTGGTACTGCTGCCACCGCTGGATCCACGCCCACTGATTGCAGCAGGCTGCTCCAGTCAGCGGCGATCGCTCCATCATTCGGATTTCTACGCCGCAGGTCTGCCAGCGTCGTCAGCGCCTCGTACCAGAGTCCATTGCTGGCGTAGAGGGAAGCGCGATCGCGCGGGGTAGCCTGGGTCAGTTTCTGGGTGAAGTCGGGGTCGGCATTAATCCGATCCACCCATCCTCTGGTTTCGAGCGACAGATTAGGCTCACATTCGATGGTGAAGAACCACTGGTAGCGTTTACCGGGTTCCAGGGCAGGGGCATTGGCGGGCAAGGAAATTTGTACCACACCGGGTTCTGATGTTGGCATCAGGTCAGCGCGATAGAGATTATTGTCCTTGTCATCCTGGAGGGCAAAGGTGACCAAAATTTTGCCATTCAGACGATAGGGTACATAGAACCAGAAGGTGGGCCGCGGTGTAACCGTTTTTGCCCAGACCCATTCCTGGGGCAATTGGTTATCGGTCTGGGGATTGGCGGGAAGAGGACCAAAGGGAACCAGTGCCGTCAGCGGTTTACCGACATCAGGACAATTGCCCCGACTGGCTCCACCGCGCGGTCGGCCCGCAGGTGCGCCCGCTGAGGGTGGGGGCGAGGGCACAAAGCGCAGGCCACTGGCGGAGGAGAACGACATCTCGAGGGGCAGGGTGCCCAGCGCCAGCAGCAGACTTAAAGCGTAGGAAAAGGGGCGGTTCATAAGACAGGGAAGGGAAGTTTGTGAAGAATTGAAGAGCGCCAGTAAAATTTCGAGAGTTGAGATAGATACAGGAGCGGCGGGGGAAAGTCCAGAGCGATCGCCCACTCTGTAACCTATGACGGCAAAATTTCTCCAGAGTGCCGCTGCACCGTTCGCACAACCGTACTGCTCACCACCAACGCCAGTAATGGTGGCACCAGGGGCACCCACCCCGCCTGGAGCAGTAGCCCAAAGCAGGCGATCGCCAGCACGCCAGTGGCCAGTGACAGTGAGAGTAACCACCACCGGATTGATTTGAACTGCCAGGCCAGAACTCCACCAACACTCCCCCAGACCACAATCCAGAGAATCTCGACGGGTTCTGACCAACTCCAGAGGAGCGATCGCCCATCCAGCACTGCACTCAAAATCTGACTGACCATCTGCGCCTGCAACAGCACACCGGGGACTTTCTCATTGGGGCCACTGCCATAGGGTGTTGTCCAATAATCACCAAAACTGGGTTCCGTTACGCCAACCAGCACCACGCGATTTTTGAAGGCATCGGGACGCACCTGTCCGTTCAGCACCTGAGTCAGACTGACAACCGCTGCGGGGCCGCTGGAGCGGTAGTTGAGCATTACCTGGCCACCGCCTGCATCAATGCCCCGATAGGCTCCGGTGTTAGCGGTTAGGGGAGCAAAAGTGACCTTCCCCAGTTGCAGGGTGCCCTCAGCGGTGTACTTCGGGGAAATGCCCTCAGCAAACAGGTAGAGAAAAGCGAGCTGGAGGTTAAAGGCGTAGGGGGCGGTACAGGGTGAAGTGGGGTCTGTAACGGTCATATACATCAGATGCCGCCGCAGAACTCCGTCGCTGTCCTCCAGAAAATCGCTGAAGCCCACCTGTTCGGGGGGCAGTTCGGGAGGGGGGGCGATACCGCTGGTGCTGGTGCTGGAGTCACTGATTTTGCAGACGCCGACCAGATTGGGAGTTTGCTTGAACTGCTGGGCCAGTTGTTTGTACTGAGGAGCCACAGCGGCGTCGCGGTACACATCCAGGCCGATCGCCCTGGGTTGAGCCGGAATAATTTTTGCCAGCAGTTTTTGCAATGTGGAATCTGTTAGCGATCCCCCCCGTGACTCCTGCTGCCGGATGTCGTCACCAGAAATCGTGACCACCAGCAGACGAGGATCAGGGCTTTCTGGGGGACGCAACCGCATCAGTTGGTCAAAGGCCATCAGCTCAAGAGGCTGGAGAAACCCCAGGAAACGTAGCCCTACCACCAATCCAGTGGTCAGCAGGGCAGGGATGAGGGGCCGGAGGGGTGAGGTGGAACAGGGTTGTACTTTTGGTCGATGCAGCGTGACCCAGGCCGGGGGAAATTCTGCCGGGTTCTGATAGAGAACAGGGAGCCAGGTGGCAAAGGCGAACTCGGGTTCCAGTGCTTGCAGGCGATCGCGCCCCTGTCGCACCGCCGAATATAGCGGTTCTCCCTGAGAAAAGGCAGTGAGGAAGTACTTGAGAAACGCCTGGGCCACCGCATCCGGCACCGGCTCTCGCATGACGATAATCTGGGGAATTTGCAGGTCGGCTAATTCTTGCGCCAGCCCCAGACCGTCGCAGGAGTTAAAAATGGCCAGTTGCAGCCCCTGAGCCAATGCCTTACGCAGGGCATGGCGCAGTTCTCCCAGCGACAAACTATCGCTCTTGTTAATCTGGATCTGTCCCGTTGTGCCACGACTGGAACTGTGCCCCGCAAAAAACAAAATGTCCCAGGGACGCTCCCAGAGGCGATCGCTCAACTCCTGCCGCTGCGGTTCCACCAGAAAGCACACCTCAGCATCGGGCAACTGTTCCAGCAACCGCCGATCCTTCTCGGTATCAATCCCCTCGCTATCTCCCAGAATGGCCAGAATCCGGACGCGATCGCCCAGCTTTCGATCCTGTACTACCCGCTCGTACATTGGCGCACCCAGTGCCAGTTCGGCCTGGGGATAGCGATCGAGCAGATCCCACAGGTGCCAGGGGAGTTGCTGGAGCTGGCGGTTTTCAGTTTGCAGAATGACCCGAATCGCATTATCAGGGGAAAGCTTTTCCAGCCATTTTTCCCGCAGGAGGCGAAACGACTCAGCCCGTAGCCACTGGTTAAAGCGATCGCTCAATGCGGTTGCAACCTTCTGACAGTCTGCCAGGGTGGAGACGTTGGTCTCCTGAGTCGTGGGGGCATTCAGGCGTGATCGCATTCCCAGCCGCCGATAGGTCTGCTGCCACCGCTGGTAAAGCGACGGTAGATCGGGCCTCGGGGGCAGTTTTCCTGTGAGTTCGGCGATCAGATAGGGGGCTGCGGTCGGGGGGGGTGGGGGGGGAGTTGCAGGAGAATTGCCCTCCTCCGAGATCTGCAAGATCACCGGAAAACCCTGCTCAAAGCTGCCCTCGCCAATTTTCAGAACGACAAGCCTGGACATGAACACCACTCCAGTGGACAGGAGAAAGTTGAGGGGGGCGATCGCTAAATCACAAAGCTTTCGGTGACAGAATCTGTTCCTAGAGCAACCTGCACCTGAAAGCCTTCACCTGTGGTACCACTGAGTTGCAGTTGCACATAGTCATCCATCTCGCGGGATTGGGCTTCCAGAAAGACACTACCGGCTTCGTCCAGTACCCGTAGAATGACGTTCTGTGGCAGGTGGGGCTGACCGCCCAGAGGATGCA
>JBIKWV010000409.1:0-4960 GCA_044356135.1 Elainellaceae cyanobacterium | reverse complement strand
GAGCTGCGCCCCGCGCAGCTCTCAACAAAAACTTTGGTTCTATCTCAGCGCAAAGCGCTGGATCAACTGGTCTTAAATTCGTTGTACAGATCCTGCCACACTTTTTCTGGCTGCTTCACGGGCAACTGACGAGCGCGGGTGCGCTCCAGTTGCTTTTCGATCACCATCATCTTCGAGTCTGCTTTGTCGGGGATGTAGCCCAGCAGATTCTTCTCGGCGTCGCTCATGAAACCTGATGCCTTCAAGTTGGGGGCGATCCCCTTGTAGGCTTTAGCGTTGGCCAGACGCGCCTGAGTTTCGGGGAGCGACATATACTTCACCCACTCCAGCGCCAGTTCCTTGTTCTTGCTGGCGGAGGCCAGGGTTGCCCCTTCACTCCAGCGAATTGCCCCTTCTTTAGGCACCACAGCAGTGAAATTGCTCTTACCGTCGGCGATCGCATTCTGGATCAGCCAGTCACCCACAGGCCCCGCCACCACGCTCTCGTTAATGAAGGCATTAGTGATGTCCTGAATATTGGGAGTGATCAGCGCCACGTTGGGCTTCACCTTGATCATCCACTCCTTCACCTTCTGGAGTTGCTCATCTGTGAGGTCATAGGGGTTGGGATTGTCGGGGAACAGGGCGAGGCTGGCGTTACCCATGTTAGGCAAATACCAGTCGAAGAAAGCCAGTTTGCCCTTGAGATCAGGGCGGGTGAGGAACTCCCAACTGGTGACCTCTTCAGGTTTGATGAACTTGGTGTTGATGGCGATTCCATAGTTGCCAAAGCGAGTGCCTACCGCCATCAGCTTGTCGCCCTGGAAGAAACCGGGAAACTTCTGGTAGACGGGATGGTAGTTGGCCAGCTCAGGGAAATCAGCAGCGTTGAGTGCATCGACAGCTCCCAACTCGACTAATTTCTGCACGTATTCGCCGTCAGAAATGATGCCATCAAAGGTTCCAGGCGGTGACTGATTGAAGGTCTGGAGCATCTGCTCACCGCCCACGTAGGTCTTAAATTCGACTTTGACGCCCTTTTCCTGCTCGAACTTACCGATTACCTCCGGTTCGTCATATCCCGCCCAGGAGAGAATGCGCAGGGTACCGCCACCACCTGCTGCGGGGCTACCGCCTGCGGCTGCAGGACTGGCCTCTGAGGTGGTGTTGGACGGGGCCGGAGCACAGCTTGTGAGCTTGGCGGTCGCCGCAGTCAATGAAGCAGCCGACGCATACTGGATAAATTTGCGACGGCTCACCGATTGAAAAAATGAACCTTGAGATGAATCAGATCTTCGAGTATTCATGATAGGGGTTGATACTTTGATGAGAACGGTAAGATGAACGATGGAATGAGCGCGTGGGAGTAAATCCTTGGGGAATTCACCCCCTCGGTACTCCTTTGGTAAGGGAACCCCCCACCCAGCCCTCCCCTTGCCGAGGGGAGGGCTGGGGCTTCGACATAGCTCAACTGAACGGTGGGTTCAGAGTGCCAGATTAACATTGCGACAATGATCGACTAAACCGATTGATCGAGAGGGACTGGCTAAAGGCTTTTGCCAGCGTTTTTTCGATCGCGGGTTTCAGTCGCTCGCCCTGTTCCCAGACCTGCTGGCGGTGCTGTTCATATTCCGGGAGATACTCCCGGAGTTCTGCCAGAATGTCGGCTTCATTGACGGTGAGAACACGGCCATTCTCTACCACCAGTTGACCGTTGATAAACACCTTGCGAATTGAATCGCCGCGCTCTGCATACACCAGGTGAATGGGAATCTGATTTCGGGGAGTGAAACTAAGGGTGTTCAGATCGTATAGCACCAGGTCGGCCTTCATGCCGGGGGCGATCGCCCCCACCTCCTGTTGCAGCATCGCCGATCGCGCACCACCATAGGTCGCCCACTTTAGCACATCAGCGGCTCTGGGATAGCGATCATAGGGCGCATCCATAATCGAATGGGCCAGCCCTGCCGTCTTGATCACATCAAACATATTGAAGGAGTCATTGGAACTCATACCATCTGACCCCAGGGCAATATTCACCCCCGCATCCAGCAGTTCCCGAATCGGGGCAATGCCACTGCACAGGCGATGATTGCTGACTACATTGTGAATTACTGTCGCATCGGCGGCGGCAATTAGTTCAATGTCCTCTGGAGTGAGCCAGACCCCGTGGGCGATCGCCGTCCGGTGCGTTAGAATTCCGTGTCGCTTAGCATAGGCCACGACGGATTCACCGTAGAGTTCAGGGCCTGTTACCGCCTGCGTTTTGGTTTCCAACAAGTGGGTATGGATGGGAATGTCATATTCCTGTGACAGATCCGCAATCCGGTGCATCATTTCCGGTGTTACCCGCTGCGATGCGGAGGGAGCCAGAATCAGCGTCATTAGCCCTTTGTAGCCGTGCCACTTCTGGTAAAGCTGCCGGAAGAGGGCAATCCAGTCGTCGTCCGAGAGACCTTTTGCCGCCTCCAATTCCTGCTTCAGCTCAGGCGACAGGAAGTCGCTCAGATAGGGAATTGTGTGGTGCAGGGGCTGATTAATATTGTGCAGAGATAAGCTAACCCGCAACCCCAGATCGGTATATGCCTGCGCCACAGCACCAAACAGTTCAGGCGTTGTGTAGGGCAATTCGATCAGATCATCCTGAATCGTCGTGCCACCGTATTTCACCATTTCCAGGGCACCAATCAGGGTGCGGAGGTAGCACAGCCGGGGCGAAAGATGTTGCGATCGCAATGGAGGATAGGTGTAGAGCATCCATAGCTCCAGCGGCGAAGCTTCATGGTTGCCCTTCTCCAGAATCTCCATGGAGTGAGCATGGGCATTGACAAAGCCAGGGATCAGCAGATGACCTCTGGCGTCAATCAGGGTTGCCTCAGGACTGACCTGTTCGATGCTGGGGTCAACCCGCGCGATGCGATCGCCTTCGATCAAAACATCGGCAGTGCGAGGGGTGAGGTCAAGAGAACCGTCGGGCTGGGGGGTGAAGGGGAGGACGGTTGCATTTTTGATCAGGAAAGAACCGAGAGTCATTGGGTGAGGTAATCTCCCTTCATATTCTGATCAAGCATAGAGGGGGCGAATACCACAAAGTGTAGCAGGCGATACTTTTTTGGCGATCGCCATCCGAGTTAGAACAGGGGTGTGGGGAGGCTGTCCCCGCACAGGGCGTGACCCTCTGCCCCCCATTCCAACAGCCCTGGCTACAGCGATCGATTACCTCGGCAAAATTTCAGCAAAAGTTAAATAGAACGCTTTGTGTGGTGGGCTTCGCGCACCACACAAAGCGTTCTATAATTAGCTGCCGAAGTAATATACCGGGTGCCGGGTTTTGCCTTGCCGTGCTCCAGTTCCGAAAACCTGAAGCCCCAATTTTGGAAGGCGCGATGCTACAGCATCGCGCCTTCCAAAATTGGGGCTTCAGATAAACTCTAAGCTGCCGCTGCCAGCGCCACATGCCGCACCACGTAAGCCACATGCATTGGGTAACCCTGGGAGTACAGCACATCCACTCCTTTTAATGCAGCTTCTCGATTTTGGTAGGAGCGCAGAACCCGTTCGGTGCCGTTAGAGTATTGAATGCAGAGTTGCCAGATCATTGAACTGCCTCCTGGGAGTGGACTTCGCTTAATCCTGTCACTTCATTAATGCTTTACGAAAAGCATAGGGACTTCATCCCTACTTTGCACTCAGTGGGAATATGGAAGTTCAGCGGTTGACAGAATACATCGCAACCCTCGGGAAAAAGTGTCAACTCATCGCAATATTTATCAATCTTTTGATTTTCTCCGTAAATCCATCAGCATTTCATCAAAAAGACAGAATTCAGTAGACAATCCGGTTGTCTCCGACTTAGATAGGATCGGAAACATTCACCGGGAATAATAACCGCAGTAGGAGAATAATGCGTATGTACGATTGCATCATCGTGGGCGCGGGGCCTGCCGGAGGGAGCGCAGCTTATCATCTGGCCAAACGGGGGCGATCGGTGCTGGTACTCGAAAAAGCCAGCTTACCGCGCTATAAGCCCTGCGGTGGTGGTGTTTCTCCCCAGGTGGCCGACTGGTTTGACTTTGACTTCAGCCCTGCAATTTCTATCAAGGTAGACACCATCCGCTACACCTGGAAGATGGATGACCCCGTATCGGCAAAGCTCAACCACCTGGAGCCGATCTGGATGGTGCGCCGCGATGTGTTTGACCATTTCCTGATTCAGCAGGCGCAGAAGCAGGGCGCTGAGCTGAAGGACAACACCGAGGTTACCAGCATTCAAATGGTGGGCGACACCTGGCAGGTTAACACCGCCCAGGGCCAATTCACGGGACGCTTCCTGATCGGTGCTGACGGTGCCAAAGGCAATATGGCTAAGTGGCTCGGCTTCCAGGAGCGCAAGCGTAGACTGGGTGGCGCATTAGAAGCAGAAGCCCGGATGGATGTGGAAGCGGCCAATACCTGCCATTTTGAGTTTGGCATGGTGAAAAACGGCTACATCTGGAATTTCCCCAAAGCAGACGGCTACTCCATCGGCATCGGCACCTTCCGGGGCGGCGAATCCCAGGACTTCAAATCGATTCTGAGCGAATATGCCACCCTGTTTGGCATTGACCTGAAGACCGCCAAGCAGTATGGCCATCCCCTCTGCCTGTGGGACGGCGATCAAAAACTCCATACCCAGAATGCTCTGCTAGCAGGGGAAGCTGCCTGTGTGGTAGACCCGATGACCGCAGAGGGCATCCGCCCCTCAATGTTTACGGGCGTCAAGGCGGCAGAGGCGATCGACCGGGCACTGGGTGGCGATCTGAATGCCCTGGAGAACTATTCCCGCACCATTCAAGAAGAATGGGGTAAAGATATGGCCTGGGCACAGCGGATCGCGGGTCTGTTCTACCGGGTGCCCCAGCTCGGCTACAAAGTTGGCGTCAAGCGCCCCTCCGCCAGCGAGCGGATGGCCCAAATTCTCTGTGGTCAGTTGCGCTATAGC
>JBIKWV010000408.1:0-4968 GCA_044356135.1 Elainellaceae cyanobacterium | reverse complement strand
CGCTACAGCGTCGCGCCTGCCAGAATCTGGGTTTTCGGATAAGCTCTTAAAGTTTCTTCATGATTGGCCGATCCACTTGTCCAAATTTTCATCCTTGCGTTATAGTACTTTTGTACTTTTATCGTACTTTTGTACTAATTCTCAAAGAGGCGACGTAGGGATGGCGTAGGGATGATGATCGCCCCCACGATCGCACTCCACCTTCCCGGGGTATACCAGCCAATCCCTGAACCGCGATCGCCCACGGTTAATCGGGCGAATTCGTACAGTGAGGGTTCACTATGCAGCTCAGATCCACTTCCCTTGACACCCATCGTTCTGCCCATTCCGGGCGCACAGCGCCCGCCCCCTGGCGCATTGTCCAGCAACTGCTCCGCCCACCTGCTGGTTTTCTGCCAGCGCTGATGGAGGCGACGGTGTGGATTGCGGGTGCCACAGCGCTGCGAATCCTGGGGGAAATTGTACTGGCCCATCTACCCCAACTGGGGGCACTGGTGGTATTGCTGCTGGTTGCTCCGGCGGCGATCGCCATTGGTCTCTCCACCTGGGCACCTGCCCTCAGCTTGCTGCTGGGCTATCGCCTGATTCTGATTGCGTTTGGTCTGCTACTCGGAGGAAAACGATGAGTGTTGTTCTTGGAGCCACATGGCTATTGGTTGTTCTATCCTGTCTGGTTCTCGTAGGGGAGAGCAGAAATGACGAAGCCCCGTAAATCCCAAAGAAGACCCCTGAAGAAACCCCGCAAGCAAGGGATTCGCTATCTAGTTGCAGGTGGTTCGATGCTGGCGCTGGTCGGTTTTCTGGTTGATATCCGAACTGCACTGCGGCCCAGCACCCCCAGCAACGTCTGCCAGGAAATTGTGCAGCAACAGGCGGTATTGCCGCGAGACAAACTGGCCCAACTGCTGGCCATTCCGGAGCGCAGCAGCAGAGACGCGGTTCAGGCCATCATCAGTGCGCCCTACTGCCGCCTGCCCGAAATTGAAGTGCGAGCGGGGGTCAAAGCACAGCGAGAAGCTTACCCGCTGGCGTTCGACCCCCAGACCTGGTTCGTCATCCTGTATGAAGGCAACGAATACGCCGGGTATTCCTTTGTATTCCAGCGGTAGTAATTGCTGCGCTTCCCATTTTTTCCTGATTCTGTTCTCCCTGCCGTTGCCCACTCTCCCGGTGCATCGATCGACTCCCCTGACCTGAGATGAAACAATCCGATCTCGTTCTGCTTTGCTCAGCAGCGGTGCTTACTACCGGACTGCTGATCTTTCCCGACGCCGCAAAAGCTTCACCCGCCGAATTTACCCCTCTGGAGTTTGGGGTAGCGATCGCCCCGACAAACGGTGCTTCTCCACTACCAGATCTGATGCAGACGGTGGGAAACCCTACCCCTACCCCTGAAGCAAGCGCTCCCACATCCCGAAACTCGCATCAATCGCTACTGGTTCCCCATGAAAATGTCCCTCTGGGAACCGGAGGCAAGCTGGCGACCCTGCCACCCCCACCCAGCAGCGGGGTCACTGCGCCTGCATCTTCAGACGCAATTCCAGCGTTATCAAGTTCGCAGCCATCCCCTTTAGCGAACGCTGAACGCACGGTGCTGGCAACCGTTGATCCAGCACCTGGTTCAGCTACGACAGATCCAGCCGCAACAGCCCCCTCTGCTGTCCCCCATAGGGCTGACACTATGCTGAACTTCAGCCTGGGTGGACTGGCAGATGCTGGCTCTCCCACCCCTTCCCCAACCGTTTCTACCTCCATCTCGGTAACGTCTCCTTCCGCCTATCCACCCCACCACCCTGATTCTGAGCCTGCCGAAGCAGCCAACTCCCCCATTCTCCCCTCGAACGTGCAGACGCTATTTCAAGGAGATGCTGACTCGCTGGTGGCGATCGCCGTTGGTAGCGCTGAGGGAACCCGCACCCCCAGCGGCTGTAAAACTCGCGCCTATCGTGGGCACTCTGACCCCGGCAACGGGGTGTGGAATCTCGGCAGCTTCTCCTATCAGCACGGGGCCGACTCGCCGGAAGCCGCCGATGCAAAACAGCTCAAGCGGCTACAGTTCCAGGCTTCTGAGCTGATGGAAAGTGCCTCAGAGAAAGGGTTATCCTTGACGGTCGAACAGATCCTGAACGGGATTGACCTGGCTAATCAGTCTCCTGCTGCGGCTCTCAGCAGGGGGGGCTACATTGACCGACTGGCACAGGCGGAGGAGATGGGCTTGCAGGGGACGGAGGCCATTCTCTGGGCACGTACCCGCTCCTACCTGGATCCCGATAGCGGACGCTGGAACGCTCCGGGTCTCGGCAATACCGTCGGCAGCATTACCCACGACCAGCAGCGCCGCATGGATGCGATCGCCAGTGCCCTGGGACAGAATTCGCCCGCCCGCCAAGTTGCCACTTTGCCTCAACCATCTGCCCCTGATTCTCCTCAGGAAGAGAGCCTATTGGACAGGTTGTTTAACATTGATATTGATTTCGCTCTTTGACCTCAACGCAATCTGCAAAGAAGCACCGCGCCACTTCTTTGCGGATTGCCGCTACCGCACGTCGGTACCCAGCAGTTCGGCGATCGCTTGCCGTTCAGCAGGAGTGTCGGTGGGCATCTCACGCCGAGTATCAGTAATCAGCCAGTCGAGTGCAGCGGCCTGGAGGTCAATGGCGGCACCCGTCTTGTCAACGCAGTAGCGTCCAAACACGAGCTTATCCACCAGGCGAACACCGGGTCCCAGACGGGCATATTCAAAAATGACGCTGTTATCGACCGTTGCACCACTACAGATGTAGCAACTGGGGCCAATCATGGCAGGGCCGATAATGCGAGCGCCGTCTTCAATCTTGGTCATGCCGCCGATGTAAACAGGCCCCTGGATATCTACCTTGTCCCAGTTCACAGCCACGTTTAGCCCCGTGTAAATTCCTGGTGCAACCTGACGACCGGGGATCGCCACATTTTTGACTTCCCCCGTCAGCACACTGCGGATGGCCTGCCAGTAGTCGGGCGTTTTGCCGATGTCAATCCACTCGAAGTCCATCGGGATCGCATAGAAGGGTGCATCCTTTTCAACTAGCTTCGGGAAAAGCTGGCTACCAATATCAAACTCGACTCCTGCAGGAATGTAGTCAAAGATTTCTGGCTCAAAGATATAGATCCCGGTGTTGATGCTGGTGCTCAGCGCCTCTTCGACCGAGGGTTTTTCCTGAAAGGCTTTGATTTTGCCGTTTTCGTCGGTAACAACGACACCGTAGCTGGAGACCTCCTCCTTTGGTACGGTCTTCATCACGATGGTGGCGATCGCCCCCTTCTCACGGTGCCAGCGGACGGCTTCCGTCAGGTTCAGGTCGATCAGGGCATCCCCACACAGCACCACGAAGGTATCGTCAAAAAATGGGGAGAAATCCTGGATTCGCCGCATTCCTCCCGCAGAGCCGAGTGCCTCTCCTACCAGTTCACCGTCCACAATCCGTCCTTCAAATGAGTAGGCAATCTCTACTCCAAACCGCTGACCGTCCCGGAAATAGCTCTCAATTTCGTTGGCCAGGTGGCTGACATTCACCATGATCTCGTTGAATCCGTGCTGCCGCAGCAGTTCCAGCAAAAATTCCATCACTGGCTTTTGCAGGATGGGAATCATTGGCTTGGGAATGGTGTACGTAATGGGACGAACCCGGGTGCCCTTCCCGGCAGCAAGAATCATGGCTTTCATAGCGTTGAATGGTTAGGGGGTGAAATCAATAGCACTGGTTACAGTTTTTCATAGTCTTTGGGAATTGTCAGAAACGTCAGCCGGAATTTTGCAGAATCTACATTAAGTTATCAAACGAAATTGATGCAGGAAGCCGTACTTCCTTTATATAGCAACCCTGGATGGTTTGTGAGAGGTGGGGCAGGCTGCGCTCGCCCTACCCTCATAAACCGTTTACTACTCTACGGCGGAAATGAATCAATGGTTGTTAGTGGAGGCGAGAAGTGCCCCCCACTAACAACCATTGGCAAACTTAAGCCGCTGAGTCCTGGTAGTCCACCAAAGAAACGTTGCCTGGTTGGAGTGGCGCGCGGCGCGCACCACTCCAACCAGGCAACCAGGCAAAGTTCGCTTGGCGAACTACTAAGCTAAGTGGGCGTGGAAAAAGTCGAAACCCAAAGCGCTGTTCCGCCCGCGCAGCGGGCGGAACAGCGCTTTGGGTTTCAAGCTTAATCGCGCCTACCTACTTAGTCAGGTAGAGCGTAGGGGGGAAGCTCTTCCAGGACAGCCTCCGATAGACTCCTCACTTTGAGGTCTTGATAAAACTCTTTCTGAGATAGCTCCACTTTAGACTGTGCAGATAGAAATAGGAGCGCCCAAAAAACACCCACGCGATCGCTCTGGGGAGAAGGGTGGTGAGAACCAGCGCGAGTCAGTTCTACCATCTCGGACTCCACCCACAGATCCAGCAGCGCCTCGAACTCCATCCACTCCTCGCCCTGACTCACCTCATTCCAGTGCTGACTGAGAAACTGCTCCAGGGCAGCGGCAATTTCCGACAGGTTTTCCTGGTGCGCCAGTTGGGCGATCGCCCGGACTGCCTGACTGCGGGAATGGGGCCGGGGACGACGCTTGCGGTTGCGGGGCTTTTTATCAGCCACCGCCGTCGCCATCAGCTCCAACTGGGCAATCAACTCCTGGAGCGTGACCCGGCGATTCTCTACAGGCCGCGCTACCGCCCGCCGCCGAATACGCTTCTCCAGATTGGTGGGCAGCGACCGCTCATCAAAATCTTCGGCTTCAAATTCTTCTGGCGGCAGTTCCTGCTGCTGCTCCGACTCCATCCTCGCCAAAGTATCTGCCTTCAGCAGCACCAGCACCGAAGCATAGAGAAAAGCCTGCCCCGATTGAGACAGGTCTGCCTCGTAGGGCGATCGCCCGGTCTCCAGCGTCTGCACTGGCTGAAGCTGGCTGAGAAAACGATCAATTACCTCGATCACCTTGAC
>JBIKWV010000407.1:0-4972 GCA_044356135.1 Elainellaceae cyanobacterium | reverse complement strand
CTCGTCCCTGCACATTTAGAAAAATCCGACCGTAGTAGCCCCCTGCGCCCCAGGCTTTGGTCTGGCTCCAGTCCACCGCCACCTCATCCAGGGATTGAACACCGTCGGGTGGCTGCTTCAGTACCAAATACCCCTGCTGGATCAGCCACTCATTGATACAAACTCCTCCCATCAGGGGACGAGCGCCGTGGTCAGAAACGACCAGTACAGCGGTGTCAGGGTCGCATCGGTGCAGCAATTCTCCGACCCGACGGTCCAGGTGGCAGTAGTAGTCGTGGATGGCATTGGCATAGGGTGATCCCGCCTCGTGCTGAGGATGGTGCGGGTCCATTGGCTTCCAGAAAGAGTGATGGATACGATCAACACCCATATCCACCAGCATCAGAAAATCCGGCTGGTCATGCTCCAGCAGTTTCTCCGCCAGGTCAAAGCGTTGGTTGCACAGGGTGTAGATGTTGCTGAGGATGCGGTCTTTTTCCTCGGAGCGGAATTCGGGCACGTCCAGCAAAAAGTCCGGCATCCAGGCACGAATCTGGTCGGCCAATTCGGGGGGATGGGTAAAGGGAGCATCGGCGCTGCGGGTAAGAAAGCAGGAAACCAGAGAGCCATTCACCGGATAGGGAGGCGAGGTACCGGGGACGCTGATGGCGACCACCTTCCAGCCTGCCTCGCCGAGGATGTCCCAGAGCCGGGGGAACTTGACGGCGCGACCGTCGGCGATCGCCATCCTGCCATAGCTGCGGTCTACCCGATTACGGAAACCGTAGATGCCCAGTTCTCCAGGGTCACGTCCACTCATCATGCAGCTCCAGGCGGGGACGGTAATGGCGGGAATGCTGCTTTCAAGTCTGCCGTAGCTGCCCTGAGCCATCAGGCGGGAAAGGTTAGGGAGATCCTGCCGCCACTGGTCGAAGACGAGGGAGGGTTCCATGCAGTCGAGGCCGATGATCAGGAGGCGGGGAGTAGGCATGGGGTGGGTGGCGTTTGGGGGATGAGTGGATGAGTGGATGAGTGGCTGAGTGGATGAGTGGATGAGTGGATGAGTGGATGAGTGGATGAGTAGATGGGGGGATGGGTCGGTAGGGGCGAAACGGTTGTTTGCCCAATTCGGTGGTGGGTGATGGGTGGCGATCGCGTAGGGGCGCGGCATTCGGCAGATAAGTTTTTGGTTGAGAGTCGAACGTAAAGGCCGAATGCCACGCCCGTACCCATCAGCCGTTGTCGAAAGGCCGAATGCTATGCCCGTACAGGGCGATGGCGGAGGTAGAGGATAGTGGTGGCAATGAGAATGGCGATCGCACTCAAAAGATGCACTGCATTGAACGGTGTGCCGCCGAAGAACCAGGAGTCCGTCCGGAGAAACTCAATGAAGAAGCGGCCTGATGGGTACCAGATCAGATAGAACAGCATCAGGTCACCGTCCTTGAGCTGGCGGGCGAAGCGGCGAGAGATCCAGAAGAGGAGGGCAAAGCCTGCGAGGTTCCAGAGGAATTCGTAGAGGAACAGGGGGTGGAAGCGGGTGGTATCAGGGTATTGGGTGAGGTTGTTGTAGGGGGGGATGCGGTGCTGGGAATCGATGCGGAGACCCCAGGGCAGCGTGGTGGGCGGACCGTAGAGTTCCTGGTTGATGAAGTTCCCCCAACGCCCGATGGCCTGGGACAGGGGCAGGGGCAGGGCGATCGCATCCAGAAACACCAGGGCGGGCAGTTTGCGGATGCGGGTATAGATCAGGAGGGCGATCGCACCAAATAACAATCCACCAAAGATATGGATACCGCCTTCCCAGACACGCAGCAGGGAGAGGGGATTGCGCAGGTAGTCTCCGAGGCGATCGGGCGGAGATTGAATAAAGATGTAGTAGAGACGGGCACCGATGAAGCCGGGGATCAGCACCCAGATCAGCATGTCCCAAAAATCGTCGGGGTTCTGCCCTTTGCGTTTGACTTCGTGGCTGGCGATCTGGGCAGCAACGATAACGGCGATCGCCATCAGCACCCCGTACCAGCGCAGGGTAAGGGGGCCGAATTGGAAAATAATGGGGCTGACAGGGGGATACATGGTTGATCAATCCTCCAGGTAACCCAGATCGCGCAGGCGTTGCTGCACTTCGGGATCGTCAAAGCCGGGGGCGCGTTTACTTCGCAGATCTTCGGAGGGGTGATCACCAATCGATCCAATGGGGTTGGTCTCGGCAATGTGATTGGTCAAAAGCTGGAGGCACTCCTGAAGCAGCTCTACGTTCTCCGGCAGAATATCGCTGAGGTTAAGGCTTTCCTGGGGGTCGTGAATCGGGTCGTAGAGTTCTAACCCTGCATCACCGGTTTCAATCAGTTTGTGGTTGCCTACCCACACGGCACGGCGCGGCTGGTCGCAGGCGCGGGCGCTAATCAGTTCTGGCTGACGTTTTTTCAGCAGGTTCACCACATTCTGCGGGGGAATGGCTTCTGCAAAAACGGGAGACAAGTTTTCCCTGCGCTGACCAGAGGCAGCATCACCCACGGTTTCTCTCTGCAACAGCGACGCTTCTAACTCGGCCCCGGTGGCGACTCCGGCAGCATCCAGAATCGAGTGAAACAGGCGGCGAGTCGAGACCACTTCGTTGCGATCTGTTCCCGGCAGCAAGCGGCCAGAGGGGTCATGGATAATCAGCGGCACCTGCACCAGTTCGTTGTACAGGGAAATCGAGTGCCCGATAAATTGCTTTTCGCCCAGGTGTTCACCGTGGTCAGAGCAAAGGATCACCAGCGTGTTTTCCAGCGCTCCACTCTGGCGCAGGCGATCGAGAAACAATCCCACCTGTTCGTCCTGGGCCGCAACCTCCGCGTCATACATACCATCCAGGGTGGCTTTTTGTTGGTCGTCCAGTTCTCCTGCCAGGGGAGCCAGCCAGCCGTAGACATCCCCATTGAAGCGGCGCAGGTAGTGTTGGGCGGCGCGATCGCGCAACACATGGGGCGCAAATTTCTCAATGTAGGGGCGGGGCGGGTGGTAGGGCATGTGGACGCCCATCAGGTTGATGAAGGTAAAAATAGGCTGGTTGGACGCGACACCTTTGCGATGAATCAACAGCCTGGCAGCGTCGCTCAGGGATTTGGGCGTATTGCCCTTGAAGCTGAGGGCGGTCTGCCAGAGTGGCACCATCAGCGATGTAAAAGATAGGGCCAGCAGTGCATCGGAGCGGGCGAAGGCGTTCTGAATGTGATTGAGCAGGTGGGCGATCGCCCGCTTAAACCCCTGCCGATACTGGTCAAGCCAGCCCGAAGGGACCCCAACCTGATTAGGGCGGGAGGTCAACAGGCCGCTGTAGTTGAGGAAACTGTAAAATCCCCGGCGCAGGCCGTTGTTGATCACGCCGACCAGGGGATTGTTGCAGAAGCCTGCGGTGTAATACCCTCCAGCACTGAGCCGCTCCGCCAGGGTAGGAACCGCATCCGGCAGTACCGAATAGGACTGTAAAACGCCGTGCGCTGACGGATATAGACCCGTAAACATCGACGCATGGGAGGGAATCGTCCACTGAGCCGCAGAGACGGCACGCCGAAATAGAGTGGCCTCCGCTGCAAAGGCATCGATACAGGGTGAGGTGGGCTGCGAGTAGCCATAGCAGGAGAGGCGATCGCTCCGCTGCGTATCGAGCACCAAAAGCACAATGTCGGGCCGCCGATCGACCATGCCTGAACCTCCCGGAAAGCCTGCAACTCTCATCATGCCGCTTCGCAATTCTTTGCGATTTAAGAGGGGATTTAGTCAAGGTTAAGTTCAGTTCATATGGCAAGCCTGCTGATTTGTGGGGAGAGGGGCGGACTAAGCTCGCCCCTTTCCCCACAAATCAAATCTCCTTTTACAGTTTGTAACGTCCCGCATCACCTGTAAGGACTTGTAAAGCTTTAGACTTTCTTAGAGACGCTTCACATCTGGCCTTTACATTTCTCTTTAGACTATGTTCCCAACCCATCGTCCTCGTCGTCTTCGCTCTCATCCCCAACTGCGCCGCATGGTGAGAGAAAACACCCTCACTACCAGCGATCTGATCTACCCGCTGTTTGCTGTTCCTGGGGAAGGGATTGCTAATGAAGTGCGCTCCATGCCGGGGGTTTATCAGCTCTCGATCGACAAGATTGTAGAGGAGGCGAAGGAAGTTTACGACCTGGGGATTCCTGCCATTATTCTGTTTGGCATTCCCGCTGACAAAGATGTGGAGGCCACTGGAGCCTGGCACGACCACGGCATCGTGCAGCAGGCAGCGACCCGCGTCAAAGAAGCCGTACCCGACCTGATCGTCATCGTAGATACCTGCCTCTGTGAGTACACCTCCCACGGCCACTGCGGTTACCTGCAAACGGGCGACCTTACCGGGCGCGTGCTCAACGACCCCACCCTGGAACTGCTGAAGAAAACCGCAGTTTCCCAGGCCAAAGCAGGAGCCGATATTATTGCCCCATCAGGCATGATGGATGGCTTTGTTCAGGCAATTCGGCAGGGGCTGGATGAAGCCGGATTTGAGGATATTCCGGTGCTGTCCTACGCCGCCAAGTATGCCTCGGCCTACTACGGTCCTTTCCGCGATGCAGCGGAGTCTACCCCCCAGTTTGGCGATCGCCGCACCTATCAGATGGATCCCGGTAACGGCACCGAAGCGCTCAAGGAAATTGAGCTGGACATCGCCGAGGGAGCCGACATGCTGATGGTCAAACCCGCCCTCGCGTATATGGATATCATCTGGCGCGTCAAGCAGGCGACCAACCTGCCTGTTGCAGCCTATAACGTGTCGGGTGAGTACGCCATGATCAAGGCGGCTGCGCTAAATGGCTGGGTTGACGAAGAGCGAGTGGTGATGGAGACGCTTCTCGGCTTCAAGCGAGCCGGGGCGGATCTGATTCTCACTTACCACGCGAAAGATGCAGCCCGCTGGCTGAATCATTAAATCTCGAGCCTCACCGCCGATTTTTCCCGACACGCGGGCGCCGGCCGC
>JBIKWV010000406.1:0-4979 GCA_044356135.1 Elainellaceae cyanobacterium | reverse complement strand
ATTTATGTTTTCAGGAAAAATATCTGGAATTCTATCGGCAGGGGCGAGTCAGAAGCATTTCAGATATTTACGACGGCGACATTAGAGATTGTCATGCAGACTTCCTCAGCCAGTTTCAGGTGCGCGCCAATCTGGTGGTGCCCATTTTGCAGGGAGAACAATTGTGGGGAGTGATGATCGCCCATCAGTGCGATCGCCCCCGCCAATGGACTCCGGTAGAAGCTGATTTGCTGAAGCAAATTGCAGACCAGGTCGGCATTGCCCTCCAGCAGAGTCAGCTTTTTTCAGAGGTGCAGCAGCAGGCGGAAATGCGCGCCAAGCTGGTTCGCCAGCTTCAGGCAGAACTGACTGAGCGGCAACGAGCTGAATTGGCCCTGCTCGATCTGAATCAAACCCTGGAACAGCGAGTAAAGGAACGCACTGAGCAACTCCAACTGGCGCTCTCCGTTGCTCGCATGGGCATCTGGGAATGGCATGTGGGAGACGACCGTCAGTATTGGTCACCTGAAAACTATGAGTTGTTGGGTTATCAAACGGACGAATTGGGCCGTGTTTTAGACGGAACGGAAGAAATTAGCCTCTACCCGACCCACGATTTGTTCCTCAGCCGCGTACACCCCGACGATAGAAACATTGTTGCGCAAAGGCGAAAACGTCCGGTTAATGAGTTTTACGAGACAGAATATCGCGTCGTCTGGCCGGATGGAACTGTACACTGGCACTTTACTCAGGGGACGGCTCTGGCGGATGAGACCAGCACAATCCATCGGATTGTCGGTGTCACGATGGACATCACCGATCGCAAACAAGGTGAACTGACCCTGCGCCGCAGTGAGGAGCAGTTCTCAAAGGCGTTTCACACTAACCCCGTCAGCAGTCTGATCACCCGCTTTCCCGAAGGACAGATTGTGGATGTGAACCAGAGTTGTCTCGATTTGTTCGGCTATCAGCGTCAGGAACTGCTCAACCAGACAACTCTGGAAACCCAGCTATGGCACTCACCCGAAGCACGCCAACAGGTGATTCAGGTTCTCGAAAAAACAAAGTCTTTGCGCAATCTGGAGCTGCGATTTACAACCCATGAGAACCAGCAAAAGACCGTGCTGGCGTCCCTCGAACTGATTGAGATCAACGGGACACCCTGCATTCTCAAGATGCTGATGGATATTAGCGATCGCAAGCAGCTCGAAGAGCAAATGCTGGCATCGCTCAAAGAAAAGGAGGTGCTGCTCAACGAGATTCACCATCGAGTCAAGAACAACCTGCAAATTGTTTCCAGCCTGGTACGCCTACAACTGCGCCAGGTCGAGGATGCCCTGATTGCATCAATGCTCCAGGAAACCCAGAACCGGGTGCAGTCGATGGCTTTCATTCATGAACAGCTGTATCAATCAGCAGACTTCTCCCAAATTGACTTTGGTGATTATCTCCAGCAGTTGACGCGCCATCTGCTGCGATCCTATGGGGTGCAGTCTGCCATTCAGCTCCATCTCAAAACTGACCCCATCCACCTGAATATTGACACCGCCGTTCCCTGCGGCCTGATTGTCAACGAGCTGGTGTCCAATGCATTGAAGTACGCTTTCCCCAATGGTCAATCGGGGGATATCTATATTCAACTGCGGCACAATCCTGAAGTCGGTACGATTCGTCTGTCGGTTCAGGATAACGGCATTGGGATCTCGTCTGAGATGGATCTAGAAAACGCTCCTTCGCTGGGGCTACAACTGGTGCAAGCACTCACCCAGCAAATTCGGGGTACCTTGACACTGACGCAGTCAGATGGAACCACTTTCTTGGTTGAGCTGGCGTACCCCTCAAAATAACCGCAACGGGTTCTGAACCTGCGGCTTTCCCCCTGCCACTGTCCTCAACTCATGCTAATTTTTGAGCAACGCAGTCCAAAGGAATCCCCCATGAAGCTAGCCGACCTGTTGACCCATCTGCCCGAACCTCCGGCAGTCTCTCTCCATTGGGCGCTCGATGGAGAAGTGCAGGGGCTGAGTACCAACTCCCATGCCTGCAAACCTGGAGATGTGTTTATTGGAATGCCGGGGACACGGGTGGATGGCGGTGAGTTCTGGGCAAGTGCGCTGGCGGCGGGGGCGATCGCTGCCCTGGTTTCCCCCCAGGCTCTCCAGTCAAAGCCTGCCACACCGAACGATTGCGTCATTGCCCTGCCTGACATGACGACTGCCTGTGCCCGCCTTGCTGCGGCCTTCTACAACTACCCTGCTCAACAGATGAAGTTGATTGGGGTGACGGGGACGAATGGAAAGACGACCACGACGCACCTGATCGAATTCTTCCTGCAACAGACCCAGCAGCCCGTCGCCCTGTTTGGCACGCTCTACGCTCGCTGGCAGGGATATCAGAAAACCGCCCTCCACACCACTCCTTTTGCAATAGATCTCCAGCGCCAACTGGCAGAGGCCGTCGCTGGAGGCTGCCAGCTTGCCGTGATGGAAGTCAGTTCCCATGCGCTGGCCCAGGGGCGGGTGCAAGAGTGCCCGTTTGAGGTGTCGGTGTTTACCAACCTGACGCAGGATCACCTCGACTACCACAAAGACCTGGAGGCTTATTTCAACGCCAAAGCACTCCTGTTTAGTCCCGAATATCTTCAGGGGCGAGCCATTGTCAATGCTGATGATCCGTTTGGACAGCGGTTAATCCAGCAGGTGCCGTGCGATCGCCTCTGGACCTATAGCACCACTGACAGCAGTGCCGACTTGTGGACCAGTGACCTGGTTTATGGCTCGAATGGGGTCAGTGGCATGCTCCACACGCCCCAGGGAACTCACCCCTTTCAATCGCCACTGGTGGGACAGTTCAATCTGGCGAATCTGCTGGCCTCAGTGGGTGCAGTGCTGCACCTGGGACTGGATGTCGCTCAACTGCTGGCAGCACTTCCTCAGTTTTCTGGCGTGCCTGGGCGGGTCGAGCGGGTACAGGTGGATCCTGGTCAGGACATCAGCGTCATTGTCGATTATGCCCACACCCCTGATAGTCTGGAAAATCTGCTGAAGGCATCCCGTCCTTTTATTCAGGGACGAATGATTTGTGTGTTTGGCTGCGGTGGCGATCGCGATCGCACCAAGCGCCCCAAGATGGGTGGGATTGCCGCTGCCCTTTCGGACTGGGCGGTGGTCACTTCCGATAATCCCCGGACTGAGAATCCAGAGCAAATTCTGCAAGATATTGTGGCTGGAATTCCAGAAACGGCAGAATTTACGGTGATTGGCGATCGTGCCGCCGCTATTCGGGAGGCCATTCTGCGGGCGCAAACAGGGGATGGCGTGCTGATTGCGGGCAAGGGTCACGAGGATTACCAGATCCTGGGTACTGAGAAAATTCACTTTGACGACCGGGAGCAGGCCCGTGAAGCACTGCTCGAAAGAATGCAATAAGCCGCCCTGCAATGGGCAATATTGCTATAGCATTTTCCCAGGGCGATTTAGCCTGCTGTAGTAGCGGGTGCTAGAAAATTTTGCTACAACCATCTAAAAAGACCCTATCGACCCGACAGACTTCCCTGACCGCGTTCAAGCTGTGACGATAAGCGCCCCAGAACCCCCCAGTCGTTTCGCCTCGGCCTGCCGTACTGGTGCATCCACCCACCCTCAATCCCCATTGGCTACGTCCATGAAACCGTCTATCTCGCAGGATGCGTCGCTGTACGAACTGGCACTGAGTTCCGAACAATCTCCTCATTCGCTACAGATTAGCCCCACTATCTTTAAATCTCTGGTGAGCACGGTTTTTGATCTTTTGATCGACCAGGCTATTCCAGCAACGGTGTGGCTAAAGCTACCCAAAGGCGAAGTGTGGCAAGCTGAGTTCGATCGCTATCGCAAAGGTGCTACCGCGTCATACATTGTCTATACCTTCAGCAGCTCAAAGGAAGATTCGGACGGGACATCAACGGTGACCTTGAATGGGGCTGAGGCTGAGGGCACTGAGGAGCCGACTGCGATCTTTGCCAACGGCACGGCTACCCCTGAACGCTTTAACGTGGAGACATCGGGGACTGAGAAACCCAGCCATACGATTACCATCTCCCTGGGAGCCGATACTCAACTGCGCCGCGAGTACTTTTTGCTCGTCCTATCAGCAGGTTTTTCGGGCCTGTTTCTGGCGCATCGACCGCGCCAAAATCGTTCGCCCCGCCCCGATATCGCAAAACCTGAAACGGCTGCTTCATCTGAAGACAAGCCTGGTGAAGACGAGGTTGAACGAAAACACCCCCTGCTGGCTGTCTGCTCCTTTGCCCCTAATACGCTTCAATCGGTCATTAAAGGAATGCAGCGGGCGATTGCCAATGAATATTCCGGTTTAGTTCCTCCTGACCTGGATGCCCTATTGCAACAGTGGGATACGCTGATCCCACTGAAGACAAAGGAATCTCTTAATCCATTTGTGATGGGGCAACTGCTGACCCGTCAGATCCGCAGGCAGGAGGAGGTCTGGCACAGCAGCTACCACTACCGCAGGCAGGCAGAGACGGCAACGGCGTTCCAGATGGCAAACGCAGAGTTGCAGAATGCGATTCGCCTGAAGGACGAATTTTTACAAAATGTAGGTCAGGAACTGCGTGCCCCACTGGCCACCATGAAAACAGCACTCACGCTGCTGAACGCCTCCAGTCTCAAGCCTGTACAGCGACAGCGATATATGGATATGCTGTCCCACGAGTGCGATCGCCAGAGCGCACTGATTACCAGTGTGCTGGATCTGATCCAGATCGAGAATGCTGTAGACCAAATTCCTAATCAACCCATTCGCCTCTCAGATGTGGTTCCCGGCATCGTTAGCACCTACCAGCCCCTGGCCCAGGAGAAAGGGATTACCGTTGCTTACACCGTGCCTGAGGGGTTACCCGCAGTTTCCTGTTCCAGCTCCTGGCTGCGACAGATTGTGATTAATCTCCTGCACAACAGTATTAAATTCACTCCCCAGGGTGGGCGCGTGTGGGTCAGGGC